>JAFTAM010000143.1 GCA_017458675.1 bacterium | reverse complement strand
CACTCAAGTATCAATTACCAGACACCTGAATCTGTATATTATAGCCAAGCAATTGCATAATATATGGAGAGGACTTTAAAGAATATAAATTTCCAACTTTAAAAATTTGAAAAATTGTCTTGACAAAGGGGTTCACTTTAATCGTTAATTGCAATGAAGCAGACAGGTCGCTGTTTATAACTGTTATATGAGATTGTATTTGCCTGCGATAATGGTGATATTGTTTGTTTTTGACTAAAAGATATGCAAAATGAAGAAAAGGCGATAAGCGCAAGAGAGAGATAAACAAAATATCGCGGATATTGAAGATTTATGCGGCAACTCTATCGCTTTGATCCGGTATGCCAGAGGACTTGTCGTTCAGCATATCAATATCGTAGAGTTGATGACTTACTATGCGCTGGGCAAATGGATTATTGAAGTACAGCAGGGCGGAAACGACCGTGCCAAGTATGGCGACAGGATAATTGACCGCCTGTCAAATGCTCTCACCGAAGAATTCGGTCGAGGGTATTCAAGGGAAACTCTTAGAAATGCCAGGAAGTTTTATCAAGTTTATCAAGGGCGGATTTCCCAAATACTGTTTACGGAATTTGTAGGGCAAAAATCCCAAACGCTGTTTGGGAAATTGAAAAAGAAATACCTGTTCAGGCTTTCGTGGTCGCATTATTTGATATTGATGCGTGCAAAAAGTCCGGAAGAACGGGATTTCTATGAAATAGAAGCGGTTGACGGCAATTGGTCGGTGAGAACGCTTCAAAGGCAGTATGGCAGCTCGCTTTATGAACGGTTGTTGTTAAGCACGGATAAGGGTAAGGCAAAGGCGCTTGCTGCAAAGGGACAGATTATAGAAAAACCGCAGGATGTTGTGAAGGATCCGCTTGTGCTGGAATTTCTTGGGCTTCAAGAAAAACCGGAATATTCGGAAACGGAACTTGAGACCCGCATTATTGACCATCTTCAGGAGTTCCTTATGGAGATGGGAAAGGGCTTTACATTTATAGATCGACAAAAGAGATTTACCTTCGAAGAAGACAGCTTTAAGGTTGACCTTGTTTTATATAACAGGCTGCTGCGCTGTTTTGTCCTGTTGGACTTGAAAATTGGCAAGCTCAAGCATCAGGATCTTGGGCAGATGCAAATGTATGTAAATTATTATGACCGATATGAAAAAACAGAAGATGAAAACCCGACAATCGGTATATTGTTATGCGGCGATAAAAATGACTCGATGGTAGAGCTGACGCTTCCAAAAGATGCGAATATTTATGCATCGAAATATGAATTGTACCTGCCGGATAAAAAGCTTCTCCAAAAAAAGTTAAAACAATGGCTTGAAGAGGAAGAGTAAGTTTCAAATAAACCATCTGTTTGTACTGCTGTTTCAGATATGAGATAATATGTTTAGACTCTTACTGAATTTGAAGTGCTCATACATAAATATGGTATTGATTGTGCCATTATGTGAGAATATCAAATACTTTGACAGGATTTAATCACGCATTTTGAACTGAATAATAATTCAAAGTGAGGAAAACCTAACAATTTGCATTCAGGACCTTGCTTCGCGGGACCAGGAACTTAACAATGAAAGCGTATAAAAGGAAAGACAACCGCTGTTTCTGCGCCCGGCGGCTGCCTCTCAATATAAATCCCCTTAAGGGTCTTTATTAAGGTTTATGAGACATCCACGCAGATTGGTATTAAGGTGGGTGTTTCTTGCTTTATGACGGAGACCTGGCTCGTACTAACAGCGGGCGGGCTCGGCAGAGTCGGAGCCTGGACGTCAGCGGGCGCGGGAAGATTAAGGCTCGCTGTCTTTTCGGCTGTACAGTAAGGTAATCGTCTTGTGCTGACGGCTTCGGCGGGGGGCGGAAGAGTTACCCTCAGCTTTGCCGTTTGCCGCCTTGGCCTTTGCTTTATTGTCTTTGGAACCGCCGTTTTTGTGTGTTTCGGTATGACTGTCATTCCACTCGCACATCGCCATATCGCATGGGCATTTGAGCTTAAGATAATAATTTCCGGCCGCTGCAATTTCGTCGGCAATCTTAAATTTGCCGACGATCTCCTGTTCATAGTCAGAGTTTACGTCCTTATGATTGCTGTTATACCCATTTTGGCTGCGGGTGATGCATAGTACGTTTTTGCCGGAAAAAAGCGTATGGAGTTTACCCGAAACGGGAATGCATTCTCCTGAAAGGATAGGCCAGCCTTCGCTATTTTTTCCTCTAATTTTGTCGCCCAGACGGCCTTTAATAACCAGATCAGTTACTTCTATAACAGCGTTGTTTTCTTCGGCATTGGCCTTATAGACCGTCGGCTCCCCTTTGATTAGGAAGCTGCCGTCGGCGCTGACGGTCAAAGGGACGTTTCTCAGACTTTCTTCAATGGCTTTAATTTCAAAATACGATAATCGGCTGCATTCGGCAAAATTAAAAACATAAACTCCCGAATTTCCATTTTTGGGGACCTCCGTAGCCGCCGTGTCTGCGGGCGTGGCTTCATCAGAGCTGTCGGCTTTGGACGGAACGGAGGGATCTGTCTCGCCGATTCTGCTTTCATCAGGACAGGAAGACTTCTGCTCATTCGGGACCGGTTCGTTTTCGGCGGCTGTACCGGAGGAAGATTCTTCGGCCGGCGTGGAGTCGAACAGAGACTCAGAGCTGGAAAAGACATACGCAAAAAGCAGCAGTAACGCTAATGCCGCCGCCAGAAGCGCCGGAAAGCAGCAACAGCAGGTTTGTTTTGGGGGGAGCTTTTGTTCTAAATTCGGACAGTTGAATAAGCGGGAAAAAAAGGAAATGACTTTTCCGGAAGCAGGAGGAGCGGCCGGCGATTGAGCGCCGCCGGGCGAAATCTGCTGCGGCCTGGCCGCCGTCAGAGCTGGACCGGGCGGAGGCGCGGAGACAGCGAGCGGCGATGCGGAGGCGGCGGGCGGAGGAATGGAGGCGGCAGGCGGCGCGGAAATCGGCTGGGACTCAAGGGAGTTTTCTTCTGTTTTGCAGCCGCACCGGGAGCAAAAGGCCGCGTATGCGTTCAGTTCGGCGCCGCAGTTTTTGCAGATTTCAGCCATGCTTTATGCTCTCCGTTTCCAATTCGCACAAGATCTGTAAATAATTATTGTTTTGCCGCTTGAGCTTGTTTCCTCTGCGCAGGAGAATCTGCTCTGCGCCCGGCCGGACGTCTGCAGGGTGAAGATTCTTCGCTGCGCTTAGAATGACAGGGAAGGGGCTCAGAGTGACGTGGATCTCGCCCAGATCCGACTGTGAGTTTGTCTGTTATGTCGGGAAAAGGCTTTGGCAGCTAATATGAAAACTGCCGCAGGTTTGTCTGCGGCAGCGTCTTCAAGTGTGTTATTCGGCTTCCTTTTCGAGCTGTTCCATGAAGGCTTTGAACTCTGCTTCCGACATGCCGACCCTGCGGCTGGCGTCGGCGAGGCCGAAAATGCCCTCTTTGAAGAGCTCGACGGCAGAAAGGATGCGCCCTCGCTTTTCGCCGAGCTTCTCGCCTTTAGCTATGCCCCGCAATTCTCCGCGCCTTTCTCCGCGCTTTTCGCCTTCGGCTCTGGCGGTTTCGATATCTCCAACGTAAGTTTGCAAATAGTTTTCTAAAACGGCGTCCATCCTCTTTCTCCCTTCCTGCGTGTGCAGACACTGATATTTTGAATCGGAAACTTCCGGAAATAAATCGTAGTTATAGGCGTTCGGATCAATAAAAATTTTCATCAGCTCGGCGGCGCGGGAACCGTCGCGGGCCAGAGCGTTGACGTATATTTCCGTATGGCCGTTATACAGCCTTTCGCCGCCCTCGCGCAGATTTCTGTCAACGTGGTAAAGCGCCCTGTCACGCTTGAAAATGTCAAAGGCGCAGATATAAACGGTGCAGATGTCGGGAATGTTTTTGAATTCGGTCCCCGGCGGAGTGAGACGGGCGGTCATCAGGGCTTCGTGAAAGCGGACGCGGCGCTGATGGTCTTCTTCGCTGCCTTTCTGAACTTCAATATTGACGGTCTGTCCGTTTCCCAAGAGGCATACGGCGTCTAAAGTGACGGCGCGTCTTTTGAAATTGTCAAAAAAACACTGAGTGCGGCATTTTATGACCTGCAGCAGGCTGTCCTCCATAATGGCGCTCAGCACTTCCTGACACCAGGCTGTCTCCCGGGCGCAGGTCCGGAACATAATATCATCGATGGGGCGCAGCGATTTAAGATACTTTTCGCGATCTGACGGCTCGCGCAGATTGAGAGTCATAAGCTTCCCCCTCCCTATAAATATAAAAGCTTTGATATATCTTTTATAACGCAGGGAGAACAAAAGTCAATCCTGAGCACGGCAAAGATTTCCGCATCTTGCCGTCAGGCGCTTTCGGCCGTCTTTAGGCGCAAGATTCTTCGCTGCGCTCTCAACGACAGGAGAAACATTTACAAGCATAGGTAAAACACCCTAATGTACCTTTTTTAGCAATATTATGCCTTAACTTTATGACATTGGCAGGACCGGCTGTTATTTTTTGCGGTAGAACAGCGTGAGCGAACGGCCTTGTTTCTTGTTGTCGTACCGCTTCGAGCCGTCGAGCAGCGCTGAAGGTCTGACGGCCTCTGTAATTTTCTTCGAGTCCGGGTCTTCCCACATAGCGGTCTGTTTGCCGTTTACAGTGCCGTCGAGCTGTAGCTCGACGCGCACAAGCTCGTCGTAGTCTTGAGCCTTGAACATTCCTTCTTTGTATTTAACAGAAACAGTGTTCACTTTGTGCTCCGGGGTGTATAAATCGTAATCGATATCCCTGGTTACGGTGGCATGGCAATAACCCGATTTGTTGGCGGTGTGCATAACATTTGCTTCCTTCCGCCACTTCTCTTTGAGCTTAATTTTAGCGGTGAAGAAGCCTATCTCATTATAGGTTGTAATATCATTGTATTCCTTGTCCTTGGGCATGGGGCCGAAGCGTCCGTTGACGGAAAGGGAGCGAAGCTCTATGACGCCGCTGTCCTTTGCGTCGCTTTCGTAATTTTCATCGTAATAGCTTCTGTCGATTTTGTAGGTCCCGTTTGCCGATAAGCTGAAGCTTCCGTCGTCCTTCTCTATCAGAGGCTGATTTTTCAGCTTATCCAATATGCATGTCCAGAAATAATCTTTTCCGTATATATTTTCTTCGTCTTCGCAATGATCGAAAACGTAAATATTCTTTTTTGTGCTTTTAGGAGCCTGTACGTTCACGCGCATTATGCCGTCGGAATCGGGAGCCTGGGGCAGTATGAAGGGGACGGGCTTATAATCGTCCTTTTCGCCCATTTTATGGAAGATTATGGCGCTAGGCGCGCCCATCATCAGATAGTGATAGTAGGTGCAGGTAAAGACCAGATTGTCGCCGGAGACGGCCTGGGGCAGGAAGTTGGGGAGATAGGGGAAGTAGTCCTCTTCGTTTCCCTTTGTAATATAGCGCCCTATGCCGCCGAGGTCTTTTCTGGAAATAAAGCGGGGCTTGGATACCGGCTGATAATCGCCGCCCTTTTTTATGCCGAAGGCCATGGGCGTTTCCACTTTGCTCCAATCCACGGCGTATTTGCCGTAAAGGCCGGGGTTATCCTTGCCGATAACATACTTTTCGCCATAGACGGATTTGCTGAAATCCTTGGGATTTTCGAGAGTATCGTCGGTCACCCTGAACTCTACCATGGTATTGAGCTTGGGCAGAAGGTCCTTTTCGATGAGGTTTTCGATCTCCTGTCTGGATTTATGCTCGGCGGAGGTGGTCAGCTCGTAAATGAGCTCGGAATGAGAGCCCATCATCTCCGTTACCATATTTTTGGTATAATCGTCTTTTTGATTGGGAGTGGGCGGGCGCAGGGCGTTTTCGGTGTAATTGCGGTCCTCTATTACCGCTTCCATGAATTCCTTGTATTTCTGATCGCCCATCTCCCAGCAGGTTTTGGCGTACTTGGTATAAAAATCGAGTATGAGCTTGGATAAGCGCTCAGGGTGATCCTCGCAGATTTTGTAGAGTATTTTCAGAGTATAAGCCCATTCGGCGGGGATTTCACCCTTTTGGCGGGGATCGCTGCCGGCCAGACCTCCCTTGTTGATATAGTTCTTAAGATGACTGTTTTCTTTGTCGGTTAAGCCGGGAATTCGTTTGATATTGCCGGCGTCGGAGCGGGAGAGGCGCTCGTCGCCGGGGGACAGATCGTAGTAAAAGTGTCTGACAAAGGTTTGTTTAGGCCTGGCGGATTCGAAGCTGTCTTTTTTAGGGGCGGAGGCGCCGGGAACAACGCTTTCGGGATGGCCCCCGAAGGCTCTGTTAAACTGTTTATTGGCGTTATTTCTCTGTATTCTGCCGATATTGTCGGCGGCGCCGTACTCTCTGTAAAAATAATCGCGGTATATCTGTTCGGGTACGGAGAGCTCGCGGGGAGCGGTGGCTTCGTCTATTTTGGATATGCAGTAAACGGCAACGCCGGCGATGGTTAAGCCGGTGGCGACCGGAGGATTGCTGACAAAGAGACCGACGGTTCCCACCGAGCCGCTGACGATGTTCAGCTTGTTGTTCCAGGCGGCGTCGCCGAGCTTTTTGCCCTGCTTGATTTCCGATTTCATTTTGGAGGCGGTGGAAATCCAGCCTATCAGAGTGGTTACGGCCGAGGGGCCCTTGAAAAAGGGATGATCGGGAGTAAAACCGAGGAGATCGGAGGCGGTTCCGGTTACGTCGACTGCCTCGCAGCCGAAGGTCAGGGTCGGATCGGGGTCGGCATAAATTACCTTATCTTGCGGATTGCGGTTGATAGCTAAAATTATATCATTGATTGTATAGGCGTATTTATCCTGGAAAACGCCCCAAAGATAAGAATAATAGGCAAAGACCGGGGAGGTCATGCGGTGATATTTTTTGCTGTCCTCATAGTAGCAGAAGATGCCGAAATAATCCTTGACCTGCTTTTTCTCCAGGTCCTCGCTGCTTACTTCCTTGGCAATCTGCCGGGCCAGCTCGTTGGTGGGCAGGGCCTCGCCCTTGCCGCAGAAGTGATCGGTGTAAATCGTATAGCTTTTGCCGTCCTCGCTGATCTCGCTGTAAACGCGCTCCCATTGGCCGGTTTTATCGTTGAAGGCCACGCAGAAGCCTTCATTTTCGCCTTGGGCGGTTCTGGGAATGGTCAGCGCCACGTCGGTGGCAAATTCGTTCTGTCCCGAGGCCATCGAGAAATCGTAGGCTTTAATGACATAGCCGGCCTCATTGTCGGTCAGCTCGGGCAGGGTGCGCACAATAAAAGTGTCTTCCCCCTGCAGGTTCCAGCTGCGGAAATCGGCCTTGACTTCGCCGCATTCGGCCCGGCTTTTTTGTGGGGAGACGGCGGCCTCCCGCTTGGGGGAGTTTTTAATGTCTTCTTCGCTGTAGCGGACTTTAATGGCGTTCACCGAGGCGGCGTAGGGAAAGCCGTAGTCAACTTTTGAAGGCTGAGCGGACTTTGTGCGTTTCGGAGCGTCCGGCCGGTCCGCGGGCTCGGCAGTATCTTTATCTTTTGAAGCCGGTTCGTTCTCTACGGCGAGGCGGCGGGGATCGCTGTTTTCCGGTTCAGGCTCGGAGTTGAGAAAACCGGGATGCCAGAAAGCGGCTATCGCCAGCTGCACGGCGATCAGCATGGAAAGCATGACGTTCAGAAAGCAGGAACCGCAGCCGCTCTTTTTAGCGGGCTGGTTCTGCTTTTGGTCCGCCTGACCGGCGGAACGGGAAAAATCGGCGTAGGAGGGCGGCTGCCTGACAGGAGGGACCGCTTGCGGAGGCGCGGCCTGAGGCGGCGCTGCCGTCGGGGGCGGAGCCTGAGGCTGAATGGGCTGCGGCTGAGGCGTCGGAACAGGCGCGGGAGCGGGCGCAGAGACAGGCTGAGGCGTCGGAACGGGCGCAGGAGTGGGCGCAGGGACAGGCTGCGGCGTCGGAACAATCGCAGGACCGGGCTGAGGCGCGGCCTGAGGATAGGCGGGCGTCTGCTGAACGGGCTGGGGCGCGGGGATCGGCGCATACTGAGGCGCGCCGGAGGCGGCCTGGGGCTGAGGGATGTTTTCTTCGATTCTGTATCCGCATTGGGAACAGAAGGGTTCGCCGCCGTTTAGTCTGGAACCGCAGTTCCCGCAGAATTTAGCCATAGATGAGCTCCCTTTCCTTTGCTGTGCTAAGGACGAACCATAGCGGTTGTGACGGATACGCCGGAGGAATTCTTAATTCGGCCGATGGCGTAATCTTTGCCGTCTTTGCGCCAGAAATTTTTAAAGGCCAAAATATCATCAGAGTCTTCGCTTTTGAAGACCAGCATATCGTTTTCTATGGAGCCGGTGAAGACGGTATCCGCCTTATCCTCTTCTGAAAAGCTCTTGGAATGAGAAAGGGTCTGCCGCTCATACCAGTCGGCGGTGAGGAAGAGCTTGCCATTCACAACTTTCAGATTACTGCTGAACAGCCTGATCTCTCTCTTGGACGGGTCCTTGGGCTCGTACAGGATAAAGGCTTTCCAGTTTCCTTCAATCCCGGTAAGTTCGGTAATTCTTTCCGAATCTTTGGGACGCCCGTTAAGAGCGGCGGCAGGATACTGTGACAAAAAGTCTTTTAGGTCGGGCCGGCTTATATTGCCGTCGGCTTTTTCGGAATTCGTTTTCGCTTCGGATTTGCTGTCAGAGCGGCCGGCGGAAGACGCTTCCTTGTCCGCCCCGGATGCGCCGTTGTCAGTCTGTACGGCTGCTGCAGCAGACGGAGAAGGCGCGTCCTCTTTGTCCCGGCAGATATAGGCGGCGGCTATCCAAATAAAGAGAACGATATTGATAATAATAAGAATTATTGTCAGCGACGCGCCGCGTCTTTTGGCAGCCTTTTTCATGCAGGTTCTCCTTTATGAGCCGGTTATGCTGTTTGTATTCGAGCCGTTTAAAATTCTGTTCGGCGGGCAAATCCCCTGGTTTTCCACATTTTGCAGCCTTTCCGAGCGGTTTGTGCATGTCCGTTCGGTGCGGAGAAGCCGGCGGCGCGGCTGACGGACGGCGGTCCATTCCGGGAAGAAAGCCGCGCCGGAGCGAGTCGGACGGCTGAGGCAGGGAGCGCCGGCCGACATACAGACGGGAACCTCAGAGCAAGGCGGAGGGCGCAGGGGAGGCAGCGCAAGCAGGCGGACGGCGCAGGAGTGAGGAAGCGGCGGATACATGGCAGTGCGGCGCCAGGCGCGAAGCGCGCAGCTCGGCTGACGGCGCGGGGAGGTTCAAAAGGCAATAAAAAAACCCGGTTTATAGCTTCCGGGTTGATTCTGAATAAATTGGGATGGGGACTTACTTAACGATTACCAATCTTCCTCGTCGTCATCGTCTTCGTCGTCTTCATCTTCCCACTCTTCGCCGTCCTCATCTTCCCAATTCTCGTCGTCCTCGTCGTCCCACTCTTCGTCGTCCTCGTCGTCCCACTCTTCGTCGTCTTCTTCGTCCCACTCTTCGTCGTCTTCTTCGTCCCACTCTTCGTCGTCTTCGTCGTCCCAGTCATCGTCGCCGTCCCAGACGTTCCTCAAATTTAATTCTTCTTCGTCGTAGTACTTACTCATCTGTCGGATTCTCCAGTTTGTAATAGTTTGGTATCTCCCAACGGTGAAGCTGGGCAATTCTGAGAAACTGATGCCTGACGACTTGAGGTCGAGAAAGACATTCTTCTCAATAAGCTTACAGATCGGTTTTTCCCCGTTTCGGGAGCTGCTGCTCAGCCGGTCTGAGGGCGACCGATCACAATAACATAATTGATATACTACTTTTAGAATAATTAGCTTAACTTGTCAACCGGTTTTGCAAGAAAATGGAAAAAAAATTGATATTGTGCAAAAAATATCGGCCGTGATGAATTTTCATAAGAAAATTTGTGAGTTCTGTAAAAGTAAGAGAAAGGATTTTGAAGGAGAAAGGATATAACGGATTTAGTTTTTATCCTTAAAAGTATGAAGGCAGAACGGCTATGGCTAAAGCAAACGAACAGAATCAGATGACTCCTCTTTTTCAGCAGTATTTCGGCTTGAAAGAGGCTCATAAGGACTGTCTGGTTCTGATGCAGTGCGGCGACTTTTACGAGGCCTACGGAGAGGACGCGGAGATTTTTTCCAGAGAGCTGGAAATAGTTTTGACCGCCAAGGAGTGCGGAGGAGGACGCAAAATCCCCATGGCCGGCATTCCCATCCATGCCATTGAACCTTACCTGAGGGGGCTGGTCGGCAAGGGACATAGGGTGGCCCTGGCGGAGCAGACCATGCTGCCTTCGGAATGCAAGGGACTGGTGCCCCGGGAGGTCACCCGCATAGTCACTGCCGGGACGGTTTTAGATCTGCAGAGCCTTGACGAAAAGAGCCATAACTATCTGGTTTGCCTTTATGCAGGCAGAGACGGCAAAACCGGCTTTGCGGCTGCCGATATCGGCACGGGGGATTTCTGCGGCTGCGAATTTGCGGCCGGAACGGAACGGATTTTGGAGGAAGCGCTGCGCTTCAATCCTTCGGAAATAATTATTACCGGCTCTGTTAATGACGATATTAAGGCCTTTAAGGAAAAAATCAGAGCCGCCCTGGGCGAGGTCAGCATAAGCTTCAGCAGCCGCAGTCTCAATTTAAAGCAGGCCCGGGAAATTTTGTACGGCTATTTTAAGCTGGCCTCCCTGGCCGGCCTGGGCTTTGAGGACAGCGAGCAGTGCCTGCTGGCTTTAGCCTGTCTGCTCGATTACGTAACTCATCTGGCCTGCGATCACGAGATCCTCTTGGAAGCGCCCAAACTGTTGAATGACAGCGGAGAACTGAAACTGGATCTGACCACCAGGCGCAATCTGGAACTGACAGAAACTCTTCTGGGACGCAAACGCGAGGGCAGTCTGCTCGGCTCCATAGACCGGACCTGCACTTCCATGGGGGCCAGGGCCTTAAAGGAATGGATGCTGCGTCCTCTCTGCAGTCTTGAGGGGATCAAAAAGCGCCACGATATCTGCGAAGCTCTGCTGCGCAATGACGACTGCCGCGGCCGTCTGCGTCAGGAACTCAAGGGCATAGTCGATATGGAGAGGCTCACCGCCCGCATTTCCTACGGAACTTTCAACGCTCGAGAACTTCTGGGCGTGGCTCTCTCCCTGAGCAGGGTCCCTCGTATTTATGGACTGATAAAGGCTATGCAGCTGCCGCCGCTGCAGGCCATGGCCGACGCGCTGGAGGCAGATTTGGGCGAATATATCTGGCTCAGCGAGCTGCTGCAGCGGGCGATCGATCCGGAGGCGCCCCTGACGCTGCGCGAGGGCGGCATCATTAAGGACGGATATAATGCTGAGCTTGACGAGCTGCGCAGTCTGAGGCGCAGCGGGGAAAAATGGGTTTCGGAACTGGAGGAACGCGAGCGTGCCCAGACCGGCATTAAGAATCTGAAGGTAGGCTACAATTCGGTATTCGGCTATTACATTGAAGTTACCAAGGCCAACCTGCCGTCGGTGCCGGTCAATTATGTGCGCAAGCAGACGCTGGTCAACTGCGAGCGCTATATCACCTCCGAGCTCAAAGAGCATGAGGTCAAAATTATCGGGGCCGAAGAAAAGATCAAAAAGCTTGAATACAATTTGTTCCAGGATTTGCGGGCCGAGGCCTCCAAGCGTCAGAAGCATCTGCATCGCCTGGCTCATGTGGTCGCCGAGCTGGATGTACTGGCTTCTTTTGCTCAGCTGGCTTCCGAGCGCGGCTGGGTGAGGCCGCGAATGACCGAGGAACGCACCCTTTCGATAACCGGAGGCCGTCATCCGGTGGTAGAGGAGCATGTGGACGGCTTCGTTCCCAACGACTGCAATTTGAGCGGAGAAAAGCCCATAGTTATTCTGACCGGGCCCAACATGAGCGGCAAGTCCACTTGGCTGCGCCAGACGGCTCAGATAGCCGTGCTGGCTCAGATGGGCGCCTTTGTGCCGGCCGCCTCGGCTTCTCTGCCCGTCTTCGATCGCATATTTACCAGAGTGGGCGCTTCCGACGATCTCCATCTGGGGCGTTCGACCTTTATGGTGGAGATGAGCGAGACCGCCAACATCATCAATAACTCCACCGGCAGATCTTTGGTAATTTTAGATGAAATCGGGCGCGGAACCAGCACCTTTGACGGACTGGCCATCGCCCAGGCGGTGGTGGAATATCTGCACGACGGTCCTCGGCCGCTGACCCTGTTCGCCACTCATTTTCACGAACTGACTAAATTGGGCGACAGGCTCAAAGGCTGCAGAAATTTCCGGGTGGCCGTCAAGGAGCTGCCCGACGAAGTGGTTTTTCTGCATAAGATCGTGCCGGGCGGAGCCAACAGGAGCTACGGCATATATGTGGCCAAGCTGGCCGGAATGCCGGAGACGCTGCTGCGCCGGGCAGAGAACATTCTGCGCAGAATGGAGCAGAATCAAAAGCGCTGCCGCAGCGCTCTGAAGGAGATAGGCGGCGTGGATATGCTGGCTCTGGATTTCGGAGACGAGGAGGAAAAGGAATAATGTTCGGTTTGGGATTGGGAGAGTGGCTGATTATTCTGGCGGCGGCCCTGCTGCTGTTCGGCCCTAAGTTTTTTGCCGGTCTGTTCAGAAAGATAGGTCAGAACGCCAAGAGCATAGGCGACGAATTTAAAAACGGCTACGATGAGGGCGATAAGAAGGGCGACAGCTCTGAAGGCGGCAAGTGAGCGATAGGCATTTTGCCGGACGTTTGCGGGCGGAAGCAGGCGAAGGCGCGGATATGCGCTGCGTCTCAACGTCGGAATGAATCGGAAATATGGCGGATATTGAAAAGGTAAAAACTTCAGAATTGTTTTACGGAAAAAGCGGTCAGCCTGCAGGGGCGAAGCCCGCTCCTGCCGCGTCAGGCGCTGCGGCTTCTGTTTCGGCCGAGCCTGAAGCCTCTGCCGCGGCCGGCGTCTGGGCGGCGCCGCCCGTTTCGTCTGCTGCGGACGCTTCGGAAGACGAATATGAGCCGCAGATTGAGCCGGTTTCGGACGATGAAATTATCGACTCCGACAAGAGCCTTTCGATGAGCGATCATCTCGAGGAACTGCGCCGCCGCATTTTAGTCTGCCTGGGAAGCTGGATCGCCGTCTCCTGCCTGGCTTACAGCCGGGTGGATTTTATGCTGGCCAAGATCAGAGCCCTGGCCGGCGATAATTTTACTTTTGTATATACCAGTCCTACAGAGGCCTTTACCGCCTACATCAAGCTGGCTCTGACGGCCGGCCTTGTCGCAGTGCTGCCTATAATATTTTATGAGACGGCGGCTTTTGTCAATCCCGGCTTAAAGCGGGGGGAGAGGCGCTTAATGCTCAGGCTCATCCCCTGCGGGCTGGCTTTTTTCTGTCTGGGCGCTCTCTTCGCCTGGTTTGTGGCTCTGCCGATCATGTGGAAGTTCTTTCTGAGCTTCCAGGGCGCCGGCATAACCGCCCTTTGGACGATAGGCGAGGTGGTGGGCTTTGTGGCCGGCATGCTCCTGATCTGCGGCCTGATTTTTGAACTGCCGCTGCTGATCATCCTGGCGGCCCGTATGGGGCTGGTTACTTATGAAAAAATGGCCGCCGGCCGCCGGATGACCTATTTCCTGATCCTGCTGCTGACGGCCGTCGTAACTCCCACCCCGGACGCCTTTACCTGTCTGGTAGTGTCGGTTCCGATTGCGGCTCTGTTTGAACTGAGCCTGCTGGCGGTGCGTTTCCAGGAGAAGGCCCTGTGCAGAAAGTCGGCCGGGGCATGAGGTCTTTTTCGCCGTCGGCAGCCGGCCGGGGAGGGAACGCAAAAAAAAAGGGGCTGTGAAAAAACAGTCTTAATAAAAGAGGTCATCTGGATAATCCAGGTGACCCCTTTTTGTGTTAGAAATAATTTAAAATGAAAAACCTAACACAACCATATTTTAATGCCAAGCAAGGATTTTT
>JAFTAM010000142.1 GCA_017458675.1 bacterium | reverse complement strand
CCGAAGGCAGAGAAGCTAAAACCGCAATCAGACAGGTCAGAACCAGAAAACCGAAGCGCTTCAGGGAAAAAGAACCGTAAATTCTGAAGATACCGGCGCAGAGGACGAATAAAAGCGTAAAAATCAACAGCGAGAGGCCGTAAAAGAGATAAATGACCGAAGTCAGGCCGGCAAAAATGCCTACCCAGGCGGCCCGCCAGAGATCGGCTTTCTTATAGAGCCTTACAAAAGCCCAGCAATACAGGATCATGGGAAAGAGTACCGTCTGACGCACTCTTCCGTTGCCGACCTCGCTGAGACAGTAAGGGGAAAGCAGCATAACCAAGCCGCATACTAAGGCGCCGCATTTGTTCTTTAAAATTTCTCTGCCCAGCAAATAGCCGCTCAGTCCGTTTAAGGTAAAAATCAGCCAAACTTTGACGTTAAAATAGAGCGGCGCTCCGAATACGGTCTCCAGCGGCCAGGATATGGAAATAAGATCGAACAGATTGCCGGTTTCGGGATAAGATCCGGCTACCGCAATCAGCCAGCACATGTAGCCTAAACCTGCGCCGCTATTCCAGGCGGCGGAAAGCATGCGCTTGACCCACCAAAATCTCCACAGCCAGCCCTCCAGCTCATATCCGGGCTCGCCCAGGTACTTTTCCGAAGCCGAAAAATTGCCGAAGCCCAAAACCCAATAGCTGAAAAGGCCTAGAATAAGCAGAATCAGAAGACACCAAAACAGATTGCTCAGCTTAAACTTTTTCACAGCGGTATCCTTTTCATAAGTCTGCCCGCTTCCAGCCTCTCACCGAAGACAGAGGACAAAATGTTGAAAACATATACATTGATATCACCGCAGGCAATTATACGCATATCAGTATATTTAACAGCAATATGTTTCATTTGCTCTGTAAATTCTTCATAATTTATCGACGAACTGCTGCCGAAATTCATAACAGCCGCCTTAGGTGTGCAGTGGAACTTTGAATTGACCGTATCCAGAAGCTCTTCCAGATTGACGTGTCCGGCGCCCACAAAAAGCAGCGCTTCGCCCTTCTCGTTTTTAGTAAGCAAGTCCAATTCCAGACTGTCGATATAGCTTTCATTGAGCTTGACCCTCACTTTGCTGACTATAGCCCAAAGACCGGGAACAATTTCTCTGCAGCCGGCCTGGAGCATAATAAGCTGCGGAGTAAAGTTTCCGCTCATGTAGAAATACTCTTTCAGCTTATTCTGCGAAAACTCGGGACAGATTATGATAACATCCTTATGCTCAGGATAAAATACGCTGATTCCGCCGTTCAAACCGTTCTCAATAGACGACAGAAGCACGCAGTCCATATTTCTCTGCCAGCTCAGAAGCGAGCTGGCGTTAATCTTTCTTACCGCCACATTTTCCCAGTTAACTCCGCTGATTTGTCCGTCCTGGCCGAAATCGTAAGCAAAGTTTAAAACGCCGTCCTGCAGGCCGCCTAAAAACTTTTCCTTATTAGTTTCGGTCAGCAGGCTTCGGTTCAGCAGATCAGTAAGCTGAATGTCCTGACGGTTTACGGCGGCGCTTCTGATAAACCACATCATATTGCCGGGGCCGGGCAGAGCGGAGGTATTGTCATAGGACGGCTCCGAGCCTAAAAACTCCGACCCGCTCAGCAAAAAAACATTGTTGAGCAAATCGCCGTTAGAAACATATTCCTTTCCGCCGCTTTCATATGAGGTATATTCCAAATCTGTTTTGGCTTCGCTCTGGAATACCGTAAAATACCAAATTATATATAAAACGGCAAAGGCCTCGGCTAAAAACAGAACCGTTAATATTTTCAGACGCCGGGTCATAGAATCAACTTTCCGCCGATTACTTCAGCATGCCGCTGCCGGACTGTATATCCCACTGAGCCGCAATAGCCCGGGGATTGCCGTGCCGTCCCGACCAGCTTCCCTCAGCTTTTACCGAGCTGCCGTTCTGCCCCGCAAAGGAAAACTCCGCCCAGCTTGCGTTTGCCTCAGCCCGCTTCTGCCATTGCGGCGTTTTCGGATCTAAAAGCACCGCCAGGCCTACATGGCTCTTTCTGGCAAAAGAAGAAAGCCTTTGAAGGAGCTCGGCGCAGTCTCCGTATCCGCCTTCCTCATCGGAAAAAACCTCCAGACCGTCAAAAATTACGGTGGCTTCTTCACCCTTTTTTCGTATCTTCACACATGTATTATACAAATTATTCAAATTTATATTCCAGCCGTTAAAGCAGAAAAGGGCCTTTTCCCACTCCTTAAGGTTTTCTTTCTCCAGTATTTCCGCTCTCTGAACCTCGGTCAGAGCGTTGAAATCACTCTGCGCGGCCAAGGACAGCAATCCCCAGCCCACCTGCTCGACGCCAAGGCGTCTGGAGACCACGATTACATTCTGTTCCGGACGCTGCAGAGCGTTGTAAGCGATATTCAAGAGCAGATTTATGCGCCCGTCGGTCTTCAGTTCCCGCAGATTAGGCACGGTTTCTCCGCCCTGACATCCTAAAAGCAGACAGTCCGAATAGCTGAAGCTGAGCCCCGGCAGAATGGGCGAATCCTCCTCGACCGCATGAAAAACGCCGTTCCAGTCCAGGCGCTCATATTTGCCGCCCTCAGCGGCGTCGTCAAACTCGCAGAATAAATGATCGAGACGTCTGAGTTCCCTATTTATTACATTAAAGCGCACGGAGGTATATATCAAAAAAAACAGCACCAGGATCAGTACAAAAAGCAGCTGACTGCGGCTGGCGACATCGCCTATATAAAGCTCTGTCTCCCCTGCAGAAGCGTCTGACTGTTCCGCCTGTTCGGCAGCAGGCGCCGGCGGCTGGTTGGGATCTCCTTCCTGAGCCAAGGCCGAAATCGGCGAAAATATAAATAAACATGCGATTATCAGAAAAGCGACCGCGTTTTTACAGCGAAACAAATTCAAGTCAGACTCCTTCCTGCCGACTGTCCGTTCAATCAACAGAGATAAGCTATGTTTAAAAAAAAGAGAGAGCAAGATTTTAAACGGAAACATTTCCTGCCCTCTGCAATTTATCATACCGCTTACAGACATAAGCGAGGTACAGCCGCCCGGGCGCAGCATCCCGCCCCAAAGCAAAATACCGTTACGGCGGAACTGATTAATCCTTGCTGACGCCTATGGCAAACTCTTTTAAATCGTCCAGATGCTTGGCGCAGTTCATCAGCTTGACTTCGTTGGGACCGTGGCCTATTACTACGATAGAAACGCTGTCGCGGCCTACGCACATGGACTGCACACCTTCTTTAAACATCTCGCAGAGAAGCTGGCGGCGGTTGTTTTCATCCAGATACTTGTTGACCTCGTCCGGCTTGGCGCTGGAAATTTTCAGAGTATCGCGGGAGACTGAGCTGTCCTCGGTCTCGCGCTGCCTGCGCCGTTCCTCGATGATGCGCTTTTCATCCTCGGAAAGGTTGGGGTTCCAGACCTTTTTAGCGGATTCTTCCTTGGCTATGCGGGCCTTTTCCTTATCCTCCTCGTCGCGCAGACCGGCTCCTGGAAGGATATCGGCATAGAAAGGACAGACATGGGTAATCTGATAAATGGTTTTGCAGTTTTTTCTTTCCCAGAACTTGTAGTTGATAAAGGACTGAATAGAAACCTTGTAATTCTTATAGGTTCCCAAACAAAAAGCATAAGTCGTTCCAAATAGCTTTTTGAATTGAGAAATCTTCGCTTCCATAGCGATTTCTTCCATCCGGTTGTACTGATTAAGAGCCATAAATCCGAGAGTAATCAGAGAAATAGCGATAAAAAATACTAAAAGCTCAGTCATTATTTTACCAGTCTGCTCCTTGTTAAGATATTTAAGATAAGACAAACAAAATATAAAAAAGATTAGTTGAAACTCAAGATAAATTGCTTTATCAGCTTAACGGCGTTTTCTAAATCGTTCCATTCCAAAATTTCATTGGGAGTGTGCATATAGCGAATAGGAAGCGCAATTATGCCTGAGGCCGTTCCCCCTCCGCTTACCTGCATAAAGGCGGCGTCAGTTGAAGTAACTCCTGCCGAGGCCTGAATCTGCACCGGTATATCTGCCTCTGCAGCGGCGTCCTTAAGCCTGCGGAAGGTTTTATAATCGGTATTGGGACCGCGAACCAACACCGGACCGCCTCCCAGGCGCACATCTCCCAAAACGCGCTTATCTATGCCGGGAGTATCGCTGGTATGACAGACGTCGAGGACCAGCGCGATATCCGGACAGAGCTTAACGGAAGCGGCTTCGGCTCCGCGCATGCCGATTTCTTCCTGCACCGCGGCCAGAAAACTAACTTCAGCCTTGAGCTTTTCCCCAGAGAGCTGAGCTGCGGACTCAACAACCGCCGTCATGCCCGCTCTGTTGTCCAAAGCCGGCGCGGATACTCTTGCGCCCAAATCATAAAATTCCGAAACCAGGGAGACAGGATCGCCTAAATCGACCCGCTGACGGACTTCCTCGGCGCTGCCGGCGCCAATATCGAGCCAGATTTCCGTAATGCCGGGCTTCTGCGTCAGTTCCTGAGCGCTGAGCAGATGGCGCGGTTTAGTGCCGATAACGCCGTAAACAGGTCCGTGCTCCGTCTTGACGAGCGCCCGCTGCGCAATTGCGGCGTCCAGGCTCTGCGTCCCTGACGGCTGGAGATAAATCAGACCGTCCGGCGATATATAGCGCACAATATAGCCAACCTCGTCGAGGTGGCACTCCAGCAAAATACGCGGCGAGCCTCCCGAATTGACGGAGCCGCTGACCGAGCCCAATACATCGGTTCTCAAGCGCTCGGCATAGGGGCTCGTCAGCTCACAGAAAACGGCGGCGACCTCCTGCTCATGGCCGGAGACACCGCGTACCGAAGTCAGTTTCCGTAAAATTTCCCTACATGACATAGGAGCTTATATCCCTCAAAATACAGACAGAAGCCTAAGCATAACCGGCCCTGTCAAAATACCGAATCTGCGCTGAATTGACATTTTTTCCATATACGCGGCTTTATTCCCTGCCCTCAGCCTCGATTTAAAGGTATAGTCCGGCCCCGCTGCGAAAATTTCACCTATGTCTTTTAACTCTCCATTTTCATCTGGGGAATTCTCCGAGCCTTTAATGCGTCCGGAAAAAGCGCCGCTGCAGAATTCCCGCCCTTTGAGCGTTCACGAGGCCTCGAGCCTGCTGAACGGCTTTTTGAAAAACACTCCCGATCTGCAGCTCTGCATACGCGGAGAAATTTCCGAAAAGAAGCTGTATCCCAGCGGTCATCTTTATTTTTCCATACTTGACTGCACCGGAAAGGACGCCAAGCTCTCCTGCGTAATGTGGAGAAGCGTCGTCAGCAGATACAGAGAAGAAACTCAGCAGCTCAGAAACGGACAGTGCGCAGACGTGACCGGCCGTTTCCATATTTACGAAAAAAACGGTTCCTGCAGCTTTGAGGTTACGTCCCTCAGGCTGTCGGGACAGGGAAAGGTGCTGGAAGAACTGGAGAAACTGCGTCTCAGGCTTCAGGCCGAGGGACTCTTCAGCGAGGAACGCAAAAAGCCGCTTCCCCGCTTCGTCAAAACGGTAGGAGTGGCCACTTCCGACCAGGGCCAGGCCATTCAGGACATCTGCCGCACCCTGAAAAACCGCGCTCCCAGAATTAAGATTGTGCTGGCGCCCTGTTTATGCCAGGGTGAAAAAGCCGATCTCAGCATCATTTCAGCTTTAAAGCTTCTGGAAAAAAGAGAAGACGTAGACTGCATCATCGTTGGCCGGGGAGGCGGCTCGCAGGCCGACCTGCAGACCTACAATTCGGAAGCTCTGGTCAGAGCCGTGGCAGCCTGTACCAAGCCCACCATTTCCGCCATAGGGCACGAAGGAGACAATTCGCTCGTAGATTTCGCCGCCGACAAAAGAGCTTCCACTCCCACGCAGGCAGCCGAAATGCTCTCCGACAAGGACGAAAACCTTTTGAAAGGCTTAAAGCATCTGCAGAGTCAGCTGGTAAACGCCGCAAGCCGCTTTTTGGCAAACAGCGCCGCCAATCTGCAGAACCGGCAGAACACGCTATTCTCAAAGACAAATTACCTGCTGAACGAAAAAGCTTTAGAGTTAAAGCATCTGGGAGAACGGCTGGACAGCTGCACGCCCCTGCGCAGACTGGACGCCAGAAAGCAGCTGCTGCAGAGCTTCCGGGAACGCCTTGTCCACGCCGGCAGGAGCGGCTTAAGCGTCAAAAGCGTGCGCCTGCAGCATTATCAGAGTTCCTTTGACCAGGCTTTGCGCCGCCTGCTTCCCAATCTGAAAAATCAGCTCAGCCTTCTGCAGACCCGGATAGAAGCGGTTTCGCCCGAAAAGAATTTTGACAGAGGCTACGCCGTTGTCTGCGGCGCCGGAGGGCCTCTTAAGGACAGGCTGCAGGAACTCTCACCGGGGGATTACGTAGATATTTATCTTAAGGGAGGCTGTATCAAAGCAGAGGTTAAGGAGATTATGCTTACCGATTCGCCTCTGGCCGCTTTCTGCGAGCGGACAGAAAACGGCGCCGCCCGCTAGTCTTTATCTTTATAATGAAACCGATAATTGATTTATATAAAAAAAATACAGGAGAAAATCATGGAAAACGCTTCAGCAAACGATCAAAGAATACCTCAGAGCTATGAAGAAGCCGTCGCCCGTTTAAAAGAAATCATCAGTCTTTTGGAAACTGACGAACAGAGCCTGGAATCCACTCTCGTGCTCATGGCCGAAGGCAAAGTCCTGCTGAAATACTGCAGCGAACAGCTGAAAGAAGCGGAAAATCAGCTGGAAAAACTGGAAAGCGCCATTTAGAGCCGGCCGGAACTTCGGGGGCGCGCTCCGGTTCATCCCCGCCGCCTGGCCGTCAGAACCGAATATCTTCCTTTTTCCTCATTGCCGAGACAAAGAGAAGCAGTCTGCCCCGCCTGCCTGCTCAGGGCAGGGAGTTCCCTGCATAAAGAAAAATAGCCTATAAAAAATTATCGTCTTAAGGTGTAAATATGAACCGTACTGAGAATTTTGATCTGAAAAAATACCTGCGGGAAAGAGCGGCTCTGGTCAATGAAGCCCTGGAAAGCCTCCTGCCTCCCTCCTACTGTAAAACCGGAAATTTAGACGAGGTTATGCGTTACAGTATTTTCCCCGGCGGCAAGCGCTTCAGACCGATTCTGACCCTGGCCTGCGCCGAAGCCCTGGGCGCCGATCCGCTCAAGGCCATGCCTGCAGCCTGCGCCTTTGAAATGGTGCACTGCTTCTCTCTGGTACATGACGATCTGCCCTGCATGGACAACGACGATATGCGGCGCGGCAAGCCTACCGTCCATAAAGCCTACGGTGAGGACACCGCCCTCCTGGCCGGCGACGCCCTGGTCATCGAAGCCTTTGCGGCCGCCGCCAAAACCCGGGTTGAAGACCGTCCGGAAGCCGTCGCCCTGCTGGTAAAGGAACTGGCCGAGGCTTCAGGCTGTCTGGGCATGGTCGGCGGACAGATTTTAGATATGGAAGCACAGCATCACGGCACGGACAAAGAAGGCCTTTTAAAGGTTCATAAGGGCAAAACCGGAGCTTTAATCCGCGGCGCGGCCCGGGCCGGAGCCATAGTGGCCGGCGCCTCCGAAGAAGAACTGGCGGCCATAACCGAATACAGCGAAATTTTAGGTCTGGTATTCCAGATTACCGACGATATTCTGGATTACCAGGACGATCCCGATCCGGTCAGCTTCCCCGCCCTGTTCGGTTTGGAAGAATCCAAGCGCATTGCCGCTGAAAAGACCGAACGGGCTCTGCAGCTTCTGGAGCCATTCGGTGAGAGAGCCGTGCCTTTAGCGGCTTTGGCCGAATATCTCTTAGTCAGGACCGTATAAAAAAGTGAAAACCCCGCCGAGCGACAAAAAAAGCAGAATTTTAAACAAAGCCGTCGACAGCCTGCTGTCGGAGCTGTCGCTGCGCAATGTGGCCTGGCGGGGCAAAAACGGCAAAGCTTATTACAAAAATCACAAATATCACAGCAGATCTCTGGCTTCTCTGGCCTCTCTGGCCCGCGACGAAGCCGAACTCTGCCGGCTGGCGGCGGGATGGAAGCAGGTGCGGGATTCCCTGCTGGCTTCCTCTCCTCAGTTTGAGAACAGCGAAGATCAGTCTCTGGTCATAGTTATCGAAAATTTTTCCACCGCCATCCTCAGCCTGCTGGAGGAGCTGCAGCAAAGCTCCCTGAACGCCACCGTCCTGCTGGCGGACCCGGGCGGCCTCTTTTGGCAGAGCGAAGCCGTACGTATATTTCCCAATCCGGATAAAACCGCCGCTTCCGAAGACAGCCGCGAAGCGATAGACTATGAAGCCTGGCGGGAGATCATAAACAGCGACTGCGATCTGGAAGGGAAAATTTACAATTACGCCGGGATTTTAGCTGAAAATAAAGGCATATTCTATCCTCTTCCGGTCAGCATAACCGATCTGGACAAGGCCTGCCGCCTTTTTGGACTGATCAACAGACGCTCCGGCATAAAGATCCTGCATCTTATACCTTCCTATTACAGCGGCAAACCCGAAATTAAGAACTCTTCAGAGAAGAAAATCAAAGCAGAGCCCGATCCCTTTGCCTGCGAATCCTTCCCGAAAAGCAAGCCCATAAGCGTTAAACTGCAGCAGCCCAGTCTGGAGCAAGCCGCTCTGCCTCGTCTGGCCGAGGACCTTCTGGATTTAAAGCTGACCAGCTGCATATGGGCGGCCCGACAGGAACCCGGCCTTTTCAAGCAGCTGAGAAGCCGGCTGCAGACCGCTTCAGTCAGGAGCGCCCTTACTCAGGCCGCGGGTTCGGCCGCTGCGGGGACTCACCCTCTGGTAATAATCTCGGCTATCGATCTGCCTTTAATATTGAATGAAATGTTTGATCGCCTGGATTTTCCGGTCACGGTTCTTTTAATTGAGGCAGGACTGAAAAGCTGTCAGGGAAGCATACCCAGCATCAACCGACACGATCTTTCCGTGCTGCGCAATCTGAAGCATTTAACCATAGGCGTTCCCGCCGATGAAGAGGAAGCGCGGCGAATGCTGAAAACTCTGCTCTCCCTTCAGGGGCCGGGACTGCTGCGCCTGAGCTGCTCTCCCTCCGTCGGTATGCCCGCCGCCGGTAATTCAAAACCCTTCGGCGATCTCAAGGGCGCCTGCATCCAAAAGGGCAAGGACCTCGCCCTGCTCTGCTTAGGCAGCTCCGTATATCACGCCGTCCTGGCCGCCCAGACCCTGAAATCCTGGGGCCTTGAACCGGGCATTTACAATATGCGCTGGCTCAATCCCCTCGACTCCGATTTGATGCGGGAAATAACCGGCTGCCCCAATCTGATCACCGTGGAAGAACACGCTAAATTCGGTGCCTTAAGCTCGGCCGCGGCAGAATATTTAATAGATAACGGCTTAAGCGGCATAAAAATTAAAAGCATAGGCCTTCAGGAGGACATAAGTTCCTCCGATCCGGAAGCGCACGGTATATCAGCTTCCGGAATTATCCAAGCCGCCCGGGAGCTGCTTGAGATCTGAGCGAAGCCTCAGGTATTGAGCCAACCTTTACTTAGCCTTTTCCGAAGACTTATCGCCGCTGCCGGCGGCTTTGCCGGAGCCGGACGCGTTATCAACCTGCTCGAGATCAGGCGCTTCGCCGTCCTCAGGCATGATGCTCTTAAAGCCGGCCGCTCCCTTAGGCACAAACTTAGGCCGGAAAAGACGGCTCTTGCGGTCGTAAAGAGTAAGCTCCTCCAATTCCTCCTGCAGGTGTCTAACCACATAAACCCAGGTAGTTCTGTCGTCGGCTAAAATCACCGCGCCGCTCTCCAGATTCATAAGGGCCGTGCCTTCAATGCGTCCTTTGCAGTCAACTTCCGTACCCTCGGGTATGCTGTCCAAAGGAGAAAAGGAAATTTCGCCCTTATAGTTTATCTTAGCCAGCTTCATGTCGTTTTCCGGTTTTATTTCTTCTATGGCATAATGCATACGGTGCTCCAGACATACCCTTTTATTGTCCAGAGTGTTTAAAGCATACTCCAATTTAAACCGGCCGCTCCAATCCTCGCCTACGGTTACTCTTTTAGTCGGGCGTACGATCCATAAAGGAGCAAGCATCTGCGTAAAGCGCACATTATCCAATACGGAGGAAAACTGTCCCTTGAGCAGTTCTATCCCGGACGGCGCCAACTGCGCTCCCAAACGCAGAGAAAACAGATTGTTGAGAATTCTGGAAGGCTTATGAACGCCTACCTGGGCCAGATTTTCTTCCTTCACCTGATAGTTGACGACAGGATTCACACCGTCTATTTCCACTCTCTCCAAAAGCCCCAGAGCCAGGTCATAGACATCCGGCTGAACGTCGTCGTCCATCTCCAAGCTTTTATCCTTGCTCAAACCTCTGATCTCGTGGGCATTCATCAGCATAGATACGCAGGATACCTGGTCCAGGCGTCCCTTCTGCAGCCTCTGCGGCAGAGAAACCCCGAAAAGGCCCAGACGCAGCTCCGGAAAAATCAGCAGAACCACCGCAACCAATAAAGCTACGCCGCCGAAAATAAAAAGAAAACGTTTCATTTGAGACCTGTTTAAGAGAATTAGAATATAGACGGGAGCCGGATAAAAGAGAATCTAAGCAAATAAATTTCCGCTGCCCGGACCTTGTTTTTTTTAGCCGCCTCTCAAAATACCTCCCCGCTCCGCCGCCGGCAGTCATCCCCATATCACTTCCCGAGCAGCCTTCGGTTCACAGCGAATCGGATAAAACCGCGCTCAACGCTCTGAGGTCCGGATTGCCGAATCCGCCCTAAGCCGCCGACTTGGGGGAGCAAAACGCCCGGCCTGACAATCAGTTCAAAGCGGCTGAACGTTCGGCAGAAAACAGCCTGAAAGCGGCGCTTTTTTCAATTTTTTTTACAGATTGAAGAAGATTTAATTCCCCTATATGCGAATTTATTTAGGCACATTTTAACCGGCAGCCGCTGTCGGTTATTTTGCTGAGTTTACCTTGCAGAGCAGAGTAAAGTTATATTATGTCCGAACAGCGTAAAAAGTTAATTTTTTCTTTTTTACTTCTTATAACGGCAGCTATTTGGGGAAGCGGATTCCTGGTGATGCAGAACGTCATGGAATCGGTTTCCTTAAACTTTACCTTAGCTGTCCGTTTTACGGTCGCCGCCGTCGGTCTGTCTTATTTCATATTTAAATCCGAAAAAGGCGTCACTCCTCTTCTGGTCAAACATGGCATCGTTACCGGATTTTTAATTTATATCGCCTATGCCGTCCAGTCTTATGGCTTGGATTTTACTACTGTAGGCAAAAATGCTGTTCTCACATCGCTCTCAACGGTAATGGTGCCATTTATAGCCTGGGTTATACGCAGAACACGGATCAGCCCGGTTCTTTACGGAGCGGCCTTTGCCTGTGTTATCGGAACCGCTCTGATGTCTCTGCCGGACAGACTGGAAGCCTTAAATATCGGCGACCTCCTGGCCTTTGCCGGTTCAATTCTTTATGCTCTGCACATTGTGGCCGTATCTATATGCTCTGAGGATTCGGAAATTATGCCTCTCACCTGCATGCAGTTCGTCTTTGCCGCTTTCTTTGCCTGGATCGTCACCTTTTCCACCGACGCCGTGCCGGAGTCGCTTTCAAACTCAGCTATACTCGGCATTGCCTGGCTTTCGGTAATGGCTACCCTGCTGGCTATTACCATGATGAATATCGGCATTAAAATTGTCGATCCGACGCGGACCGCTCTCATCCTGTCGACAGAATCTCTGTTTGCTTATATTTTGGGCGTTGTTTTTAAAAACGAACCTGTCACCGCCAGAATAGTCTCCGGCGTCTTAATTATTATCAGCGCTATAATAGTTTCTCAGCTGGTCTCCGCCGGCAGCGAAACGAAAGCCCAAAAAGCCCAAAAAGCCGATACGCAAATGCCTGTTAAATTACTCTCTAAGAAAACGGCCGCCGCTTCCCTCGCAAGAGGCTCCGCCTCTGTTGAAGGCACAGGCAAAGTCGAAGCAGGTTTTCCTACAGCGGCTCACAAAGAAAAGAGCGCTTTAACTTTTTATTAAAGTTTTCACTGCCAGCAGATAAATAATCAGGAGTAAACACCATGGCAAAAATATTAGTATATGCGTCTCCCTGCAGTCAGCTGTACCCTTTGGTCCCCGTACTGCAGAGATTGGAAAACGAAGGTCATGATGTTCTCGTAAAAGCTTCAGCAGGAGCGATGCGCCTTCTCCACCAAGCAAATCTCAACGTAAGCCCCGTATCCGACAACGTAGATTTTTTCGTATTTGACGACTGGAAAAGTGAAAACTACGACAGCTCCTTAAAAACCTTTATTGAAACCCTGGTTGAGCGCAGCCCCTATGAACTGACAGATATGACCGGCGCGCTCAAACGTTCCAAAGCCGATTTAGCCCTTGTAGACGCTACCTGCTTAGGCGCCTGCATAGCCGCTCAGGCCGTCGGAATTCCCACCGTCTCCTGGGCCGCCGACTTGGTTCCTTTCCCCGCCCAGGGCATTCCTCAGTTCGGTCAGGGCCTGCCTCTCTCTAAAAGCACCTTGAGCAGCATCAAAAATTGGGCCATGTCTTCTTCTGCCTCAAAAAATTTCAGCCAGGGCGCAGACGAATTCAATGAAATTCTTTTAAAATACAATCTCATGCCCATCAGCGATTTTCAAAGCTGGTTCAGCAAGCTGCCCAACCTCTTGTACTTTACCTGCGAACCCTTTGAATATTCCCGCCCCTGGCCGGAAAACGTACATCTGGTAGGGCCGGGAATCTGGGAACCGGAGCGCTGGGAAGACGAAGAGCCGCAGCTGGAAGACGATTCCCGCGAGGTCGTTCTGCTGAGCCTGGGGAGCAATTATCAAAATAACGAATTTTTGCTGCAGAACGCCATAGCCGCTTTTCCCTCCGACAGCTATCAGCTGATAGCGACTGCCTGCTCGGTTGATCCCTCCGTCTTTGCCGACGCTAAGGGAGCCAAGATAGTGCGCTTTGCCTCTCATCTGAAGATTCTGAAGAAAGCTTCCTGCCTGATCTGCAGCGGAGGCCTGGGCATAGTGCAGAAGGCCCTGAGCTGCGGCGTTCCCGTCTGCGCCGTACCTCAGTTCCGCAGTCAGCTTGAGGTAGCCCAGAGGGTCGTCAATCTCAATGTCGGCACGCGTCTGGACGCTAAAAAGATTACCCCCTCCGCTCTCGCCGGCGCAGTCCGCAAGGCCATAGGCAAGAAAAAGAATACGGCGGAAATTCAAAGCGTCTTCAATTCCACCGATACCGTTTCCGCCTGCATGCAGGTCATTGAGAAGACTTTAGAGCAAAATGACTGACAAATCGCTGTCATTGAGTTAAGGCTGTATTTTGCTGAAAATGACACAATAGCTTGCAGCACAACGCTTGCGAATGTTTCCCTTGTCATTCTGAGCGCAGCGAAGAATCTGTCAGGCATGTTCTGCTTGTTTTCGTTATGCCGGTTTTCTTTGTCGCTACCGCTCCGCGCTCGCTTACGCTCGAATCTCCGCGTACGCGTCAAAGAAAACCTTTATTAAGAATGTATGCTGAAAGCTTGTTTTTGCTTAGCTTACCGACTGAGCCTGACAGCTACTTAATTTTAGGGAACATATATTCCTCATTGCCGTGCAGAGCGACGCGTCCTCTGCCGTCAAAAACCATCTGCAGCGTATCAACGATGCCGCGCCCCATCAGATTTATGCGTGTAACATCGGTTTTTATTTCCGGCTTGATATGGCTTTCCCAAGCCAGAGTTCTGATCGGCACGCTGCCTAAGGGCTTGTTGTCCTCTATGGAAATAGTAAAGGGACTGCCGCATACGCTCAGCGCCGCCCAGCCGCTGCCGCTCAGAGTCACAAAAAAGAGACCGCCTGCGGCGATACCGGCCACATTTCCCATCATATGCACATAATGCTCCAGCTTATCCTCAAAAGCGATGACATTATAGCCCTGAATACTTATTGATTCGTTATTCAAACGGATTAGGACAATTTTATGACTGCCGACTGTAAAAAATATCTGTCCCTTCCCCTGAGCCACGCTCAGAAAAGAATTCTCGCCGATAAAAGCCTTATACAAAAATGTATAAATGCTCTCATTCAAAAGTCCGGGGTCTCTGGCGAACCTTATTTCGCCCAGATTACCGGTCATAGCCGCCGGACGCATCCACACCGTACCGTCCAGATTGACGCACAGGACGTCGGGCCGCACCAAAGTAAAGGTCTCCTTCTCTGGAAGGCTGTCTATCCCGTTTTGTGAATTCTTAGTGTTCCTGGCTTTTTCTCCCTCTGCGCTGAGGGGCCGGGCGTTCCCTTCAGCAGAGGAAGCGCCCCTTGCCGCGCCGCTTTGAGCAGCCTCTGCCGTCTCGCCGCTCTGTCCCGGTATCTGCCGGTTCCCCGCGCTGTCTGCCTTTTCCGATAAGCCGACGTCAGTCCCGGACACGGCAGGAGACTCAACGTCCTTGCCTTCTGTTACTTCAGAAGCAGAATGGGGCAGAGAAGCTCCCTCCTGCTTCAAGCTGTTTAAAGAAGTTGCCGCAAAAAATTCTTCAGCGCTGTAGAAAACAGAGTTACCGCTCAAATACAATCAGCCCTTTTTATCAGTTTCAAATTATTTTGTCAGCTCTCAACTGGGACTTACCGCCGAGAAGCTCAAGTCGGGGTTCTTTTCTTCCGTATAATCCAAATCCCACTGCGAAGGGAACAGACAGACCGGTCTGTCGGCGCCGTCGACCACGCGCACCGCCAAACGTGACGGCATAAATTTTTCCAAGTCTTCGGCAGTTCCTATAACCCAGCGCGCCAATTTAAAGGGCATAGGCTCGAAACGGGCCTCAACTCCGTAATCGGTCTTTAAACGGTGCTCTACTACCTCAAACTGCAGACGTCCGACCGCGCCCATAATAGGCATGCGCACCGATTCGTCCAAAGGCCAGAAAATCTGAATGGCCCCTTCGTTCTGCAGAAGCTCCAAGGCCTTGTTGAACTGCTTGCGGCGCGAGGGATCGTCGGCAATTACCCGGCAGAAATGTTCGGGAGGGAAAAGCGGGATGGGATCGTAGTGCCGATCCTCGCCCTCCACCAGCGTATCGCCCAGAATCAGCTCGCCGGAATTAACCAAACCCACCACGTCTCCGGGATAGGCCTCGTCTACGGTTTCCCGTTCCTGAGCAAACAGACGCTGCGGATAGGCCAGGCGGATAATTTCCCCGGTGCGCACGCAGCGCACTTTCATACCTCGCTCGAATTTTCCGGTGCAGACCCGCAGAAAGGCCACTCTGTCGCGGTGCCTAGGGTTCATGTCCGCCTGGATTTTAAAGACAAAACCTGAAAAATCGGGCTCCTCCGGAGCGATCATGCCCTTGCTGCTGCGCCTCGGACCGGGCGCCGGAACCATGTCGATAAAGCTGTCCAAAAAGAGCTGGACGCCGAAGTTAGTCAGGGCGCTGCCGAAGAAGACCGGCGTTATTTCGCCCCTGCTGAAGGCCTCAAAATCGAACTCATCGCCGGCCAGCTGCAGCAGCTCTATATCTTCGTTGAAGCTCTTAAATATATCGTCGGGGACCATGGCCGCCACTTCGGCCGAATCGGGACTGACCACTTTAACTTCAGCCTTTTTGGAGCCGTGGGCCTTGCGTTCAAAAATATGCAGCCTGCCCGAGCCTATTTCAAAGACGCCTTTAAAGAAATCTCCGCTGCCCAAAGGCCAGTTCATGGGAATAGTGTGAATGCCCAGCACCTTCTCGATTTCGCCCATGAGCTCCAGAGGCTCGAGACTGGGACGGTCCAGCTTGTTGATGAAAGTGACCAAGGGTATATGACGGCGTCTGCAGACGTCAAAGAGCTTCAGGGTCTGCGGCTCTATGCCTTTGGCGGCGTCGAGAACCATAATCACGCTGTCAACGGCCAGGAGCGTGCGGTAAGTATCTTCGCTGAAGTCCTGGTGGCCGGGAGTATCCAGCAGATTCAGCAGATGGCCGTTGTATTCAAAGCTCAGAACCGTCGAGCTTACGGAAATGCCGCGCTGCTTCTCTATCTCCATAAAGTCGGAGGCGGCGCTGTTTTCAGAACGTCTGGCTCTGACGCTGCCGGCCAGATTGACGGCCCCTCCGTAGAGCAGCAGCTTTTCGGTCAGGGTGGTCTTTCCGGCGTCGGGGTGAGAAATAATGGCAAAAGTGCGCCTGCGCTTAATTTCTTTAATAAGCTCGTTCTTTTTTAATTCCCCGTCGGCGGCGGCGCATTTTTCTTCAGCAACAAAATTATCTGTCATATCTTCCATAACTAATTCCGCTCATACTGTTTATTTGAGAAGACGCTCCCAAATTATCTATCTTATAAACAAACTAAAACCGCCCCCGAAAATCGGCGGCGGCCACGCAAAAGCTCTTTAAAGGCTAGAACTTCTCAATTAAGCTGTAAACGGGCATAAACACGGCCAGCAAGACGTAGCCTACCACAATACCCATGAAGAAAATCATTAAAGGCTCAAGCATAGAGGTCAAGGATTCCAGCACGTGCTCAACTTCAACGTCGTAGAAGTCGGCCAGCTTATCCAGCAGCACCGGCAGGTTACCGGTTTCCTCACCGACCGCCACCATCTGCGACAGCATGGGCGGGAAGAGCTTATTTTCGCGCATAGGCTCGGATAAGCGCGTGCCCTGCTTGAGCTGAGACTGTATCTTCAGCAGCATATCGCCTATGACCTCGTTGCCTACCGCCCGAGCTACAATCTCCAGGGCGTGAACCACAGGAACGCCGCTGGCCAGCAGCGTGCCCAGGGTGCGGCAGAAACGCGAAAGGGCCACCTTCTGAACCACGGGGCCGATGAGGGGCATATTGAGCAGCATTCCGTCATACGACCTTCTGCCGCCGGGAGTCTTTATATATTGAGTGGCAAAATAAATCGTCAGAACCAGACCGATGCCCAGACCGGTCAGCACCCTCCAGTCGGTGGCCATTTTGGTTATCCACATCAGACTTCTGGTAACCAGAGGAAGCTGCACGTCGATGCCTTCAAACAGCGCCACGAAGGTCGGGAAGATGTAATTTACCAGAATAAACGTAACCAAACAGCAGGCGCCGAACACGACCATGGGATAGGTTGTAGCCGCGGAAATTTTGCTGCGCAGCTTAACCTCGCGCTCCAGCAGGAAGGCCAGACGGTCCATAATTTCGCCCATCGAACCGGACATCTCGCCGGCTCGCACCATGGCGATATAAAGATGGTCGAATACCGCCGGGTGCTTGCCCATAGATTTAGCCAGAGTGTAGCCCATGCGGATATCTTCATGAACGGCCTGAACCGCTCGGCTCAAAGGACCGTTCAGAGTCTGACGTCCCAAGCCGTCCAGGCTTCGGACGGCGGAAATGCCGGAATTGAACAGTACGGCGAACTGTCTGGTAAAGATAGCCAGAGCATACAGATCGACCCGCTCGAAATATTTGCCGAAATCCTTGGCAAATTTCAGAATATCGGTACGCTCCCGAATATTGGTTACCGTATATCTGATATTGCGCAAATCGCGGATAACCGCCTGCTGGTCCGGCGCTTCAATGCTTCCGTCCACGCTTCGTCCCTTTGAATCTACCGCTGTATAGTCAAAAATCGGCATTGCGACCAAAAACTCCCTATATTATTCTTTGACGCTTACAAATAATACGACGCCTGCAAGACACGTATCCTGTATCGTTTCTTCACCTGCTGACATATTCCTATAAATCAGCTTTCCGTTTCTGTCAAAAAAAAAGACCGGCCGACGCTCAATGTCGGTAAGTTAAGCAAAAACAAGCTTTTAGCATACATTCTTAATAAAGGTTTTCTTTGACGCGTACGCGGAGATTCGAGCGTAAGCGAAGCGCGGAGCGGTATCGACAAAGAAAACCGGCATAACGAAAACAGGCAGAACAAGCTTGAAAGAGCCTTAGCTCTCAATGACAGGCTAATCATTCTCAAGCGCCGGGCAGGCAAGCGGCGGCGCCGTTTAAAGCAGAATTAACTTAACGACATTGAGGCGCAGCAGATTCAATCAAGGCAGGGTAACACTTCAGCGAATCGAAATGGCCTTAGCTATGAAATTCGATAAATCTGAAAAAGTATTTAAAGAGCTCTGCGAAATCGTCCCCGGCGGAGTCAACAGTCCTTTTCGAGGCTTCGGACAGGTGGGAGGCTTCCCTCCCATTATTCAGAGGGGCTTGGGCAGCCGGGTTTTCGATATCGACGGCAACGAATATATAGACCTTTGCTGCGGCTGGGGCCCTCTGCTTTTCGGGCACAGTCATCCCAAAATTATTGAAGCGGTCAAGGAAGCCGCTTTGAAAGGGACCTTATTCGGCGCCTCTACCGAAGGCGAGCTCAAAGCCGCCTCTATGGTGAGAAAAGCCTATCCTTCCATGGAGATGCTTCGCTTTGTAAATTCCGGCGCCGAAGCGGTGAACTCGGCTCTCCGCGTAGCCCGCTCGGTGACCATGCGCCCCCGCATTATGAAATTTGAGGGCTGCTACCACGGCCATGTCGAATGTCTGGATTCGGCCGGACAGGAAGCGACGGAAGCAGGCGGACCTTTGCCCTTAGGCTCCTCTCCCGGCTCCGCTTCCGAAACTGTAGTGGCAAAATTCAACAATTTGGATTCGGCCGCCAAGCTGTTTGCCGAATATCCCGGCCAGATTGCCGCCGCCATCATAGAGCCGGTCACAGGATCTATGGGCGTAATCGCTCCCGATCCCGGCTTCCTGGAAGGACTTAAGGAGCTCTGTCATGCCAACGGTGCCCTGTTTATTCTCGACGAGGTTTTAACCGGTTTCCGCGTCGCGCTGGGAGGAGCTCAGGAGCGCTTTAAGATCAGCGCCGATCTAACCTGTCTGGGCAAGGCCCTCTCCGGCGGCCTGGCCATGGGAGCTTACGGCGGCAAAGCTGAATACGTCAAACACGTCTCTCCTACCGGTCCGATCTACCAAGCCGGTACCTACTGCGGCAATCCCATCAGCGTGGCCGGAGCTATCGCCGAATTGGAGCTGGCTTTCCAAGAGGGCGTTTACGAGCGTCTGGAAGTTCTTTCCGAGCGTCTGGTCAGCGGCTTAAAACAGATAGGCGGAATGCTGGTGCAGAACGTGGGCTCCATGTTCTTTATAGGCTTCGGCCCCGAGCGGGTGCACGATTACGAAGACTGTCTGAAGCTGGATTTAGAGACCTTTGCCGTATTCTTCCACAAGCTCCTGAACCGAGGCGTCTATCTGCCGCCTTCGACTACGGACGCCGCCTGCATTTCCGCAGTCCATACCGAAGAAGATATCGACAAAGCTCTGGACGCAGTTTCCGAAGTTATCCGAGAAATGGGTCTGAATTAGTTTTTACAACCTTAGCTGACATTAAGGAGGTCGCATGGATTTTTTAAAGCAAAAGAAAGACGAGCTGTTCAACAATGCCGAAGCCGGTCTGAGAGTGATGAGACTCAAAAACGATGTCGGCGAGCTCAAAAAAGAGAAGGACGAGCTTTTAAAGGCCATAGCCATAAAGGTCTATGAGCAGTTTGTCCAAGGCAAGCTGGCCGATCCCGAACTGCAGGCCGCCTGTCAGCAGGTCAAGCTGAAACAGTGGGAAATCGACGAAAAGTGGGCGGAGATCAACCGTGTCAAATCGGAAAAGGTATAAGCTGCTTTCCGCTACCGGCAACGCTCATAAGGTTCAGGAAATGAAGGCTATACTGGCCGATTACCCTTTGGAATTGGTCAGTTTGGCCGAGTTAGGCTTAAATGTGCCGCCGCCGGAGGAATCCGGCGGCAATTATCTGGAAAACGCCTTAATTAAAGCCCGATACTATGCTCAGGCCTCCGGTCTTCCCTGTCTGGCCGACGATTCGGGTTTGGAAATCAAAGCTCTGGACGGCGCTCCCGGTCTCTATTCTCACCGCTTTCTGAACGAATGCCGCACTCAGGCCGAAAAGAACGCCTGCGTACTTAAGCTTCTCAAAGAAGAAAAAGACAGATACGCTCAGTTCCGCTGCGTCTGCGTTATTTACGGATTAAAGCGGCTGGGAGTTGAAAACGCTGAAGATTATCTGACCTCGGAAGCGATCTGTCCGGGCGAAATAGCGCAGCAGGCCAGCGGATCCTCCGGCTTCGGCTACGATCCCATCTTCCTTCTCCCCGAACGCGCCTGCTGTATGGCAGACCTCACGGAAAAGGAAAAGAACGCAGTAAGCCACAGAGGCCAGGCGGTGAGACAGACAGCCGAAAAGCTGCTTAAACTGCTTGGCGATAAACAGGCTTAAATTTAGTGAAAGCCGCTCCGCTCTGAACAGACGGGCGGCTTTTTTGCAGGCTTGACTTTTATTCTCTCCTGCGCTATAAAAAAGTATCAAAACTTATATATTCAAGGGAGGGGATTTTGATGATTCTCAATTTAAGGGAACCGTCTGAGCGCGAAAAATATTTTAAGACGCTGCGGCCCATAGACGATATTATGTTTCGCACCTGCGCTCAGGAAAAAACATGGTGTCAGGAAATACTCCGCACCGTCATGGAAGATGAACGTCTGAAAGTCATCGAATGTCAGGCTCAGTATTATCTGGACAATTTTAAAAGGCGATCCGTCACTGTGGACGCTTTATGTATTCTCAGCAGCGGCCAGGCTGTCAATATTGAAGTGCAGAAATCCGGCGAAGGCGTTCACCAGAAGCGCGTCCGCCTTCACGAAGCCTTAATAACCGCCCGCCTCACCCCGACGGGAACAGAATTTGAGGATATTACCGACGTCTGCACCGTCTATATATGCAAATTCGACATCTTCAAGCATCAAAGAGCGGTTTATCATGTCGACCGAACCCTGCGCGAAGGCGGCGAAAGGCTGTATAACGGCCATACGGAAATATACGTCAACGCTCTGGCCCGCGACAATTCCAAAACCGCCGAGCTGATGAAGATTTTTATCGATCCCGCTTTTTACAATTACGACAGCTTCCCGGAAATATCCAGTTTAAAATACCAATGTCTGCATACTCAGGAAGGGAGAAAGAAGATGGACGCTATATTAGAAAGCTATATTGAGGAAATTGAAGCGGCCAGCAGAGCCGAAGGCGAAAAATACGGCCGGGCCGAGGGCGAAAAGTACGGCAGAGCCGAGGGCGAAAAGTACGGCAGAGCCGAGGGCGAAAAACTGGGGCGCATACTTTCTGCAGTCGATTTGTTCAAGGAAGGCATTTTCGATTTGGCCGGGGCCAGCCGCAGAGTCAATATGTCCGAAGAAGAATTCAAAGCTGTTATGGAAGAGCTTGAGCCGGAAACAAAATAGCGCCGCCTCAGCCTCCCGCAGTTTCAGATGCTTCCGGATATAATTAAGCCGCTCCGCTCTGTACAGGCGGGCGGCTTTTTCATATATCCTGTCAGAATTGCTCAAATATGATTGAGCTTCACCTCGGCATTGCTGCCGCAGCGGCGCAGAATCAGCCTCACCGGATAATTCGAGGCGCCCTCGGGAATGGTCAAAAGGCGAATAATTAAACAGGACTCCTTAGGCACGGTAAAGGTAGCCAGCCGCTCTGTCTTAAAGGCTTCGAGCTCCCGTTTCTGTCTAATCATCCGCCAAAAGGCCGTGCCGCGCAGGAAAAACTGCAGCGAGGGGATCTGCTCAGAAAGCCATTTCTGCGGTTCTTTTAAACGCACCGGCTCGGCTTGAGCCATCATAGAAGCGGTAGCCTTGCCGCCGCGGGGACTGAACAGCAGCTCCAATCCCTGATCGCTCCAGGTAGGATTTTTCACTAAAAACGATATGCCGTAAATGACGCCGTAATCGCCTTTAAGCTCCGGTCCCTGCAGAATGTTGTGCTGACGGACGCTGCCTATGACCGCATAAGCATAATCTTCTTCAGTTAAATCAAAATAGCGGCTGATGAAACGTCCGGTCCCTCCGTAGACGCCGCGGGCATGAACATCTGAGGCCTTGGAAAGCAGATTGTAACCGATGGGCTCGTTTTCAGCCTGAAGCGCAAAGAGGCGGAAAGTCACGCCGGCGCCCTCCAAAAGCGTAAATTGCTCCGTGCCGCTCAGCACCTGCTCATAGGGGAGATTCAGACAAAACAGTTCGCAGCTCTCTCCCGCTTCAAGCTCCAGAACGCGCCCGCAGCCGTAAGCCAGATTTTCCAGAAACCGCAGATTGTTGGCGTGACCGGCCTGAAAATAGTCGGCGTCGGGGCCGCCCAGTCCCTCTATAAGCTGCACCCTGGCAGAACGGCTCCCGCTGTTGGTCACAATAAGCTTCAGCCACAAATCGTCATTCGGACGGCCGCCCTCATGATAAAACTGAAAGCGCAGCGGCTTAAAAGGCAGCAGACCGCCGGAAAAGAGCAGTCCCCTTTTATCAACCCGCTCGGGATGATCGGAAAAGGCCAGCAGAGAAGCGTCCAAAACCGGAAGCTGCCTGTTGACCAGCACTCGGTCCGGACCGTCCTCAAAACTCTGCCCCGGCCAGAGGTCGCGGATTCCGGTCTTATCCTCCAGCCAATCGGCGGGAAGAGACTGCAGATAGCTTTTCAGGGCCGGACGTCCGCAAACCGTTCTGTACACGGCGCTGCGGCCTCCTTTTTCAGCTTCGTTCCGCTCGGCATAGGCCTCCGCTCCCAAAAAGCAAAGCAGCAAAAAAACTGCCGATATGCACCCCCAAATGACCGCTCTGCTATAACCGTTCAATAAATGCAATTTATACCGCTCCGATTTAAATTTTCAGTCAGCTGCACCCGATTTATAATTTCCTGAAATATAATAGAAAAAAGGCTTTTTCCTGTTTTGACATAATTAAAACAACAGCTATGCTTGATCCGGAAATACTGCGCCGCCGCTACTTTGTAGAATATATCACCTGGAAAACCCTGGAAGTCAATCCGCCTCGCTTTCGATACGTTCAGGAGCCCGTTTTCAGCTTAAGCATTTACGAGGAACACATCATCGAGTTTCTCCATCTGCACGGCCTGAAATTCAACCTTCAGCCCCGCTATACTCCGGACATTTTCATTAACATGGAAGTCAGCTTAAAAAACCGCTCGCAAAGGGTAAAATTAGACTGCACTTCCTCTCTGCAGTCCATCTGCACCTTTACCACTTCCAGAACCCCATTTGCCGAAGACTTCAAAGGATGGCTGGACCGCAATCTCGGCGTTGAACGTTTTGACAAAAGCAAATATACGGCTACCCGCCACAGAGTTTCCTACTCCTATGCCCTGCCGCTCTATGAGAGCCTCTCAACCGCCGTCCAACCTCATACCCCTTTAATTTTTCCTGATTCCCGCCACGCCTCATATCTGTTCAATTTCAGCAGCAAGGAGAGCGAATTTCTGAGGCTGCTGGAGGAAAGCGTCAACACGCCGGACGAAACCTCTCCGCTGCAGTTCCTCGTCTATCCGCGCATCACGGAAACCGGCAGCATAGAGCTGGTCATCGACAATCTGCAAAAGCGCCAGCCGGTGCGCATCTTTGCTTCCGGCAGTCATCCCGTAACCTATCAGGTAATAAGTGAAAATACCGAGCTCATACCCGCTTTAAAAGCATATCTCGACAAAGCTCTGGGACCGGAAAGCCTGGATCTGAAAAACTCGCGCCTGAAAGGCAGAATGGTTTCCTTAATCTACAGCCACCGCTCTCCCAGCAGCATTGAATACTTATTTGAAGACGACTGATAACCAAGCATGCTCATGGTGTACTCTTCAAAAAGCTGAAGCCGCAACAAGCTGCTGCGCGACGGCTTAATCGCCGACGGCCTTTAAGGTCCATTCCTCTTCCCGATAAAGCTCGCCGGCCCTGACCGCCGCCTTTATCCGATGAGAGCCTTCAGCAAGCCCGGAAGGGATAAAATAAAGAAAGCTGCCGGTTTTAATCTGTCCCCGCTCAATTAAAACGCCGTCAATAAACAGGCGAATCTGCGCCGGTATATGCCCGGAAGCATAAACGCAGATATAAATGGGCTCGCCTCCGCGGATCTTGTCGGACGGACCGCAGAGCAGATCCAGCAACTGAGGCTGAGCCTGGTGGAGAAAACTGCGGCTGCCGGCGTGAACGGTTCTGACCAGACCGTCCTTATTAAAATGCACGCAGACAGAAGCCATTTTTGCCGTCTTCAGGAAATCAGCCTCTTTGCAGACGGCGTCTTCAAAGATAAGCTCCGCTCCGGGAGCCAGACGAAGCTGCCATTCATCTACAAGCAGCTCGCCGCCGCGCACATCGTAAAGCGTACCGCAGACCGTACAGTCCTCGGGCTTCTCCCCCTGCTGAAGCCCAGCCGCACCGGGAAGCGCCGACAGAACAAAAAAAGCGGCGCCGAACATCAGTCCAATGCCGCTTTTAAAAACTGTATTCATATACCCGGCTTATTCGTAACGCAGGAGCATTACCGTGGAATCCTCAGGCAGAGTAGCCTGATCGATATCCATGGACATACTGGCCTGGTCCTGCACCTCGCCCATACGGTTGGTGAAGTCCTCCAAAGTATTTTCACATAAGCCCAAGCCTGCGATCTGCGGAGTCTTATAGTGCATGGGGAAGACGATGTTGGGCTTAAGCTGGTTGATTATCAGACCGGCTTCGGCGGGCCCGACGGTAGTCAATCCGCCTACGGGGACGAACAAAACATCGGCCTTGGTGATCTGGTTAATTTGATTGTCGGTCAGAATATGGCCGATATCTCCTAAATGGACAAAGTGGATGCCTTCCCAGTAAAAATGCCAGACGGTGTTGGGACCGCGGCGGCGTCCGTTGAAATTGTCGTGATTGGTGGGCACGCTGTAAAAAGTAAGGCGCTCCTTGGTTCTGGGAATATTCAGCTCATTCTCCATGGGATACTGAAAGGCCGGCTTCAAAACCATGGGGCTCCCAGGCAGGCGGTAAAACGCATTATGGTCGCGGTGCTCATGCGAAAGAAGCACTATATCGGTATCCAACTGAGGGAAATTATAAGGGATATACGTCGAAAAAGGATCGAACATCAGCGATGTTCCCTTAGCTGATTTTATATAAAAGCAAGAATGGCCCAGATATCGTACCTGCATAATTCTAACTCCAGTTACTGTAAAGAGAAAATATCAGTTAAGCCTCCGCCGAACCTTCATCGGGATTATCGGCCGGAGCAATCATCAAAACCAAATCTTTATTTATAGCGATAAAATCCAAAGTGTCTATAGGCTGACCGCTGCTGGGATCGTACAGAGTTGCGTTAGTGAGAGGAACAAACATACGCTCTCTGTTGATTTCGTCAAGGAGCCTTCCTCCCGGCGCCACATGCATTTCGCCTTCCAAACGGTATGAAGTAGTTAAAACAATAACTGCTACTTTTTCTTTTTCGGTTTTAACCGCCATAATGACCTCCAGAATGTCAGCTGCGGTTCCCGGCAGGACCGCTCCTCCCGCCCTGACAGCTAAGCAAACGTCGAAAAGTGTTAGGTATTTCTATAAATAATTCCTGCCTGAAATAGAAATTACCCCGGTTCTGCTTCTTCATCCGAGGCAAAGGCTGCGCTTATATACAGGAATATCCTATTATTCGGGGAATTTTTCAGATTATGTTTGAACAGTTAGACAATT
>JAFTAM010000141.1 GCA_017458675.1 bacterium | reverse complement strand
GTTTTGCTCTGAAGCGAGCATCCGAACGGAGCGCAGTCGCGGAGCGAAGTGCAAAACAAAACCGACAATGCGTAAACAGACTTGAAAGATTCTTCGCTTCGCTCTCCATGACATGCGGCTCCCTCGGCATGAGCCTGCGCTTCCTCAGCATGAGCTGCGCTCCGTCATCCTGAGCCTGTACTCCCTCATCCCGAGCCTGCGGCGAAGGATCTTTGCTCAGCGGCAGCCAGATTCTTCGCCGCGGAGTAAAGCGCAAAACAAAACCGGCATAGCGCAGACACGCAGAACATGCTTGACAATTCTTGGACGTGCCAGGAAAGGCTGCGCTTTCGGCCCGAGGGTCCGTCTGCAAAACGCCTGCGCATCGCTTTAATAAAGCTCCAGCAGGGCTTGGCGCAAGCGTTCATTGGCTGCGTCTACCTGTTCCTTTACGCTGATTGCGCCGTGCTTGTTGAGAGGTTCAAAGGACAGAGGCCTGCCGTAATGGACCTCCTTATAAGCGGTGCGCACCCATTTGGCGCCCCGCGGCAAAAACTTATCGCTGCCGACCGTCACAATCGGATAAACCGGAACCCCGGTGCGCATAGCCAAAGTAACCACTCCCGGCGACAGAGGTCCCAAGCGTCCGTCCTCACTCAAACGGCCTTCTGGATATATGACCACCGCCTCTCCGGACTCCAGAAGCTTCTTGCAGCGGGCCAGAGCCCGCAGGTCCGACTCGTACTGATTGACGGGAAAGGCCTGCATAAAGGTTATCATTTTGCCGAAATAGGGGATTTCAAACAGTTCCTTTTTGGCCATATAGTATAAAGGACGCGGCAGAGTAGCCAAAAGCATAACCGGATCTGAAAGGCTGATATGATTGCAGGCCAAAATACAGGGTCCCTTTAAAGGACGGTTCTCTTTGCCGACTATGCCGGTTCCGCCCCGCAGAGCAAACCAAATCTTCACCATAATATGCAGCGGCCAAAAGGCCCCGTACTTAAACAAAAACATATCCGTATCCCATCAAATCATTCCCTGCGCAGCTCAAAGACCGTAATTTCCGGACGGACTCCGTATCGGAAGGGCAGCACCGTCTCCCCCAGGCCTACATTGATATATACAGGATAATAGGTATCCCGGCCCCAGCCCTTCAGCAGCTTTTCACCGTAAGAAGTCGACATGCCCAAAGGGCCGAAACACGGCAGAACTATCTGGCCTCCGTGAGTATGACCGGAGACCATTAAGTCTATGCGGTGAGAGGTGCGCACATCAAAGACGACGTCGGGGATATGGCTGACGACTATGCGCGGCATATCTTCTCTGACGCCTCCCAGAGCCGCCTCGAAATCCACGCTGTCCGTCCATTCGTCGCCGACGCCGGCCAGACACAGACCGCGTTCGGGTATTTCCTGCTGCAGCCGTCTATCGGTATTGAGAAAAACTCTGCGGTTATCCAAAAATTCCAAACCGCTTTCCGGCAAAATACTTAAGGCAAATTCGCGTCCCTGCCAGTTGTCGTGGTTGCCCAAAACGCCCAGAAGCGCAATATTCGGTTTCAGAGTCTTAAGCCATCCGGCAGCCTTATGAAAGCTGGCTTCGCCCTCGCGGAATACAAAATCGCCGGCCATAATTATTATGTCGGGATTTTGCGCATTGATAAGCTCCGCAGCTTTCTTTATATAAACCTCTCGGCTGTACCAGCCCACATGCAGGTCGGCAGCCAGAACTATGCGCAGACCGTCAAGTTCTTCCGGCAAATTTCGAAGAGGCATACTGTGCTCGGTAACTTCATAGCGGCCGACGTCTCTGCGCAGAACCAGGCAGGCGGAAAACAACAAAGCCAGCAGAACCGACAGAATGATAAGCTCCGAGCCGCGCAGGAGGCGTCTTCCCTGTTTCAGACGCTCCGCTGCAGCTTCGGCGCATACCTGAAAGACATAAAACAAAACGCCGTAAAGCAGAAAATTGACGGCAAAAACCAGCAGGTTGTTGAGAAAAAAGCTGATGTTTAAAAGATGCAGCACCCGCAGCGGAGCAGAAGCCAGCAGAGCCATAAAAAAGCTCAGCGAATAAAAGAGGCCTCTGACGCCAGGCACAGGCGCCCCATTGATTTCCTCTATTCTAAGAGTATAGAAAAACATGCAGAACATAGCCGCAGCCGCCCCCACAATGACTGAAACAGCTATTTGCCTATTTTTCATTAACTTCTTCCATTATATAATTGCTCCAGCGCAGACTCTCCGCCAGCATTCCCGGCTCAGTCAGTAAAAATCCGCCCACGCAGCCGTTCTGCAGAAATACGCCTATATCGGCAGAAGAATGAGAATAAAGAGCTATGCGAATGTCTTGCTCATCGGACTTTGTGTAAAAGGCCAGGGGATCTCCTAAAATTTTGGCGCATTCCTCCCATTTAGTACCTATCGCCACAAAAGCCCTGCCGTTCTGCATGAGCTTGTAGCGGCTGTCCTCGGCCGCCGAAATATTGACTACACGCCTTTGACCGATGCGGATAATCAAATTTTCCTCATAAACAAAGGTGCCGTCCTCAATCAAACGCTCTTTGCCCGCATCGACGCCCTTTCCCAGTTCCTCGGTGCTCATGCCGACAAAAAGGCCGTTGACGGAAACGGGCAGATCGGAGAGCCAGATATCCTGAACGGCCGAATCGCCGTCCGGTTCAGAACCGACGCCGATAAGCTCAGTCCAGAGATGGCTGCCTTCGGCCGCATCCTCAATGGGCTCGGCGCCGGCTTCGGCGCCGAGCAGCAGAAGTGCGGCCATGCACAGAGCGCAAATAGCCCATAATTTCATTTTGTCAGTTAGTCTCAGCATATATTTCATAGATATTTCCACTTCAAGCAAAATTATTCGGCGTTCTTATCCGGCTGAGCCGACGCTGCCGCCGTCCCCGCCTCTCCGGGAACCGGCGCCGGGGCGGATTCAGCCGAAGCGGAAGCTTCAGAGCCAGATTGGGAAGCGGACGTACCGGAAGCCCCGGCCTCTGCCTCAACGGCGGAAGCGGACTCGGCAGCCGCGCCTTCGGTCTCCTCGCTGCGTTCGCCCTCCTGCAGCCAGCCTCTGGCCAGGAACAGAGCGACGGGTGAAATCATGGCTATAAAGGCATAACAGAGCCACATCTGGCCGGAATGATCGACGCCGCCCTCCGGAACGAAATAGTTGAGCACCCGACCTGAATAGAGACCGGTGGTAAATTTAGCCAAAAACCAGGGCAGACCGGCCAGGCCCATGTAAGCCCCCACCTTGCCGCTGGGCGCTAAGTCCGCCACATATTCCAGGAAGCGGGAGGCCCAAAGAGCTTCGCCGAGAGAGAACAAAATCACATAAAGAATCAGTCTGTGCGCCTCCGGCCCCGGCACAAGCAAAAATGTCGTCAGGGCGCTTACCGTCGTACCGATGAGCATCATATCCAGAACCTTGACCTTTTTGGTCAGAGCCGCCACCAAGGGGACGCAGATCGAAATAATCAATGGGTTCAGACCGGCCAGCCATTCAAATTTGGCGCTTACCTGCGGCGTATAGCAGCGGAAGATATAATCAGGCATGGTCAGAAACTGGTGAGCAAACAGAGTGCGCACCGGCAGAAGTATAAAAATAAAGAACAGGAAGCGCTTATCGTAAAGCGGACCTAAATTGCGGCGCAGCCGATCTTTCCAGGTTTCATCCGCGGGCTCCGCCTGCTGTTCCTTAGCCTTTTCCTTATTATCCGGACCTTTGTAGCGGTCGCGCTCGTCGACCTTTTTGGTAAGGAAGCACAAAACGCCCAGGAACATTATCAGGGTGACGCCGGCGCAGATCCAATAGACTCCGTCAATGCCCAGTCCCAGGCCGTAGACAGAATGGCCGCCTATGCTGAAGAATACCTCCTCGGTGCGCAGATAGGGACTAATAAAGTTTTCGACCACAATTCCCAAATTCATGATCGAATAAATCAGTCCGTAGCCGATGGTGGCGGTGCGCGGGTCGGTATATTCCTTTACTCCGCTGTAAACCGACGGTTCAAAGAGACCGTAGCCCAGAGCCATAACTATCAGAGCCAGCCAAGCCGCCAGGCCGGCCGCCGTTCCTAGGCCCGGACACATCGCCAAAACCACTCGGCCGCCCAGGATTACCGCCAGAGAAAGCAGGAGAGCTTTGCGCACACCCAGTTTATCGGAGACCCAGCCTCCGCCCAAAACGGAAAGCGTCACCAGCCCCGTAAAGCAGGAAACTGCCAGGCTGGCGGTTTCCACTCCCAGTCCCAAATCGGTTCCCAAATATCTGGTCAGCAGGGTCAGAATTCCGAAATAGGCGATACCGTCGCCGAAGCTTACCAAATTGACTATCCAAAAGGCTCTGGAAGCCAGCAGAGTAATTTTAATCGACTCTACAAAGCCAACATGTTCTTCTTCTTTTTTCATGATCAGTCCAAATGCATAGAAAAAAACTTGTTAAATTATCAGCTTAAGAGCGCTTGGCAATTCCATAGCTCGGCAGCCCGGTATTAAGACCGTCCAAAGCCAGAGCCAGTTCATGCATGCTCTGATAGCGGTCCTTCTGCTTCCTGGCGGTGGCCCTGCGAAGAATATTATCCAGATTTACATCTATGTCAGGGAGCTCCTTGCGCAGAGAGATGGGGTTGCCGAAAACGATCTCTTTCAGGACATTGATGAATCCCGTTTCCTTAAACGGAACGTTGCCAGTAATCATTTCATACATCATTATCCCCAGAGCATAAATATCGGTGCGCGCATCTATGGGACCGACCTTATCGTCAATCTGCTCAGGGGCCATATAATCGGGAGTTCCCATTACCGATCCCGGACGCGTCAAAGTAAGCTCCGCATCCATAAGCTTGGATATTCCGAAATCGAGTATGCGCCAGCGTCCCCGGCTGTCCAGAAGAATGTTGCTGGGTTTTAAATCCCTGTGAATTACGCCGGCCTCGTGAATTTTATACAGAGCCTTGGCCAATCCGGAAATAACCTGAACCGCTTCCTTGGGAGTAAAAAGACGCTCCTGCAGGATCGTTTCCAAATCTACGCCGCTGAGCAGCTCCATGACGATATAATTTACCGGCGAGCTGCCCACGTCGTAAATTTTGACCGCCTCAGGCACATTGAGATGCGCCATAATTTCACCTTCGCGCAGAAAGCGCTTGACGAGCTTCTCTTTCAAGTTAACGCCGCTGGGAAGGATCTTTATAGCCACGCTGCGATCCAGGTTCAAATCTGTCGCTTTATAGACCACTCCCATACCGCCGATGCCCAAAACGACGTCCAGCCGATAGTGGTCAAGCACATCCCCTACATCCAAAACGAATTCGCTGCTGCGGGACGACTTTGACTTTATTCCCGAAATATCTCTGCCGGCCTGTCGGAGCAGCACGGTGAGACGGGCCAGAAAAACCTCGGTATCCCCGCTGACATTGACGGTATCTCCGGCGCCCGCCTTCAGGAAGCGGACGCTCAGCCCGGATGCGTTGCTTTCATCGTCCTCGTCGGGGACGATAACCATCGTAATATGTCCCCTCATCTGCAGTTCGCCCAGCAAAAGCTCAATTTTTTCCGCAGACGCCAGATAACTGTCGATTATAAGTATATCGGCCGTATTGAGATGCGAAAGAAAATCATCCTTAAGCTCCGTCTTATTTATGACGTTAAAGCCCGCCTCCGACAACGCGTTGGCATAAGCTAAATTATAGGTATTGCTGCGGCCTAAATATATTACATTATCTTCATCGGCCATAAACCTGTCCTCCGCCAGACCTATTTTCAAAACAGATAAAATAGTGCTATTCTGTTAAAAAAGGCAATACCTTTCTTTAAATAAAATACGAATTATTCATAAACGAACAGACCTTGTCGGCAGCAAAGGCCGTCGCAGCGCTTCCCAGGCAGCCCAAGCAGTTTCAGGCAGCCTGCGTCCGTCTTATTATCCTTTCAAGTACAGGCAAATACGATTTATTTCTAAAAGAGATAAAAGGGAATCAGCGTGGGAAACAGTATGTAACTGTATGGCCTTTTTTTTTCTGATAAAGGAGGCGCATATGAATAATCAATATATTTATTGCCTTACCCGCCGTATGCGCGGCTATTCTTTGACCGAAATTATGATTGTAATTGCTATTATCACTGTTTTGGCGGCTCTTATCCTGCCGAACCTCGTTCACTTAAACAAAGAAGGCATCACCAATTTGATAGTAAACCACGATTAAAGCTATGGATATAAGAAACGGAAAATGCGCCTGCAGCCTTCCCGGCTGCAGGCGCAGTATTTTTAAGCGCAGGCTATTACAATTCCGTCAACGCGAAGCGCGCCTGCCTTAAAAAGCGTCTGCGCCGCTTCAAAGAGAGTAGCGCCGGTAGTCATGACGTCGTCGACTACAACAATATAGGCGCCCTCCGCCTCTCCGGGCTCATAAGCTCCGCGCACATTCATAAAGCGCTCATGCCTGGTCAAAGCTTTCTGCGGAGGTAAATCGCGCTTAAGCCGCAGCATCTGCGGCGCATATATCCAGGAATCAAAATGTCGGCAGAGCCGACGGGCCAAAAGCTCCGGCAGGTGGAAGCCTCGCTCCAGTCTCCTCTTTTTATTGGCCGGCATCGGTACGCAGAAAACCCTTTGAGAGCCCTTTAAATGCTCAGGCAGAGCTTTGGCGATAAAATTTGCCAGCGCATAGCTCAAATATGTCTGTTCCGCCTTTTTACAGCAGAGGACAGCCTTTTTCAAAGGTCCCGAATATTCCCCTCCCGCATAGACTGTACAGTAATCTGTCAGAGGAATTCTCAGCGGAGCGACGTTTTCCCGGCATATTTCGCACAGCCCGTATATGCCGGGGCGGCCGCATCCCGGGCAATAAGGCGAATAAACATAATCGAGCACCCGCTCCCACCAGGGTCTGTTTAATTCCCGTCCTTCCATTCTTCGACGGCCCCCCTGCCGTTTTTAACAACTAAATACATAAATCTGGGAATAGCCAAAAATCTGCGCCAGCGGCTGGGCTCGCACAAGAGGCGATAAAGCCACTCCAAACGCAGCTTAATAAACAACTGCGGCGCTCTCTTCTTGGCTCCGGAAATGACGTCAAAACTGCCGCCTACGCCTATGCCGACCTTTATGCAAGCCTCCGCTCCCCGGTCGCGGATCCATTTTTCCTGCTTGGGCGATCCCAGAGCCGCATAAACGACCCTGGCGCCGGACTGTTTTATCTGCTCAACTACGGGGCCGTCCTCTTTAAAATAGCCGTCGCGGCAGCCTCCTAAGGGCAAGCCCGGATACTTTTCCTTCAGCTTCTCGCCGGCTTTTTCAGCAATCCCCGGAGCGGCGCCCAGCAAAAAAAGAGCATTGTCTTTACGGGCTGCCAAAATTTCCGCAAATCTATCGATCAGTTCGACGCCGGCAATGCGCTCGGGGATTTTAACGCCGCACCGGGAAGCGGCCCACAGAACTCCGCTGCCGTCGGGCACTACCAAATCGGCGGCGTTGACCAGGTTTTTAAAGTCCTCGTCCTCCTGAGCCCGCATAATCATCTCCGGGCCTACGGTAACGACCAGACAGGTCTTATCCCCCTGCAGAAATTCCTGCAGACGGCCCAGAGCCTCATCCATAGTCAAGGAATGACATTTTACGCCTAATATTTTATAAGTCTGCACCGCCTGAAAAGCCCTTTATATCTGAATTATAGCTTCAATATTTTCAGCCGCTCGGCCGCCGTTCCTGCTTAAGAGAAAGTCTGCGCCTCCTCCTTCGGTTCAGCTCAGCGTCCTCATTATAATCGAAAAGACCGTGCCCTCTTCTGAAGATGCAACCTCTATGCAGCCGCCGTGAAGCTTAATGATCACGCTGGTCAGAGCCAGTCCCAAACCCAATCCTTTGTAATTTTCATTTTCGATGCGGAAATAGCGGTCAAAAATGTAAGGAAGCTCCTTTTCGGGAATTACTTTGCCTTTGTTTTTGATCCTCAGAGCTATCCGGGAATTGCCGCAGTCTTCTATAGACACGTCTATCTGCGAATGGGGATAAGCGTACTTTACGGCGTTGTCAAAAATATTCATAACCGCCTGAGTAAAACGCTCTTTATCTATTTCCACCCAACTTTCTGCTGTCTGACTGTCAAAACGCAGAGAAAGCCTGCTCTTCAAAACCTTGACCTGCCACAGTTCTGTAAGAGCGCCGATAAAACCGACAAAATCAAGCCTTTCCTTATGCAGCCTGATATTGGCCAGTTCCAGGACTGACAGTTCGTATAGATTGCCGACCATTCTCTGCAGCCGCTCCGTCTCTTCGGTTATTATGGCCATCCATTTTGAGGCCAGAGACTTGTCTTCCAAAGCGCCGTCGCTGAGCAGCTCCGCACAGCCCTTAATGCAGGTTATGGGATTGCGCAGTTCATGGCTGATTTCGGCCACAAAGCCGCTCATAACCTTATTGACATATTTATTTAAATAAGCTATAAATTCGGCTTCTCTGAACGCTGCTTTAAACGGAACGTTTTTATTTATCTCTACTTCGCCCCAGCCCAGCAGACCTTTAAGCGCCTCCTTAACCGGAAACGGCTTGTTGGCCCGCTCTAAAATATCATTCCAGGAATTTTCCGTACGCTTATAAAAAGCAATCAATTCTTCTTCGTCGGGCTTATCTTTAAAATACAGCAGAACCGTCCAGCCGCCGAGCTTACTGTCAAGTATGCCGTATACGCAGGATTTGTTTTTAAAAAGGCTGCATACCTCGCTGACAAGAACCGAGCGTACCGCATAAAACAGGTCTTGCCCGTTGACAGAAATACATTTGGAAATATTTTCAATTATAAAGAAAAGACAGCAGAAGCGTCCCTTCAGCACGTCTGCTTCTATGCGTTCTTCTATATCCTCAAAAGACAGCAGACTGTACATATCTGAATCTGCAGGCAAAATTGATATCTTCCTCTCTGCAATTGCAGCAGCGCTCTTTGCCGCAGCTCTCAAAAACTGATATTTAAGCTGCGCAGCCGCTCCAAAGCCTTATAATTGGTCGCATCCATAAAAATAGGCGTAACGGAAACATATCCGTCCCGCACGCATTTATAATCGGAGCCCTCCTCCGCCGAGCCTTCGGGAACGGCGCCGTAAATCCAGTAATAATCGTTTCCCCAGGGGTCCTTAAGCGATTTAACGCCCTGTCGGTAGACGCTTCTTCCCTGATGCGTAAAAGCGGCGCCCTTTATCTCTTCAAAAGGCAGATCGGGCACATTGATACTCAAAACGGTATCCTTCGGAACCGAAAGAGGGAGCTCTCCTTCGGGCAAGTCTTTTCCCAGACACCTGTTTAAAACTTTCTTGGCATAAACAGCCGCAGTCTGATAATTCCTGGGACTGCGTCCGCAAATAGAAACGGCGATAGACGGAACTCCCTGCACCATTCCCTCCAAAGCCGACGAAACCGTCGCCGAATAGGAGACGTCATAGCCCATATTGGCCCCGCAGTTGATGCCGGTCAAAACATAATCCGGCTTTTGAGGACAAAGCACAAAGACTCCCATCATAATGCAGTCGCTGGGAGTACCGTCCAGGGCGTAATACCTTATTTTCCCCTCCTGCCACTGCCTGATAATGCGCAGAGGGCTGTGAAAGGTCAGCGAATGGCCGGAAACGCTGCGCTGCAGATGAGGAGCCACGACCGTAACTTCAATGTCGTCTTCCCGAGCCATCTCTTCAGCCAAAGCTCTGAGACCGGGAGCGTCTATACCGTCGTCGTTAGTTATTAAAATCTGCATGACCGTTCTCCTGTGGCTTCCTTCACGGTACAAAAGTCTTATTTTTCTAAAATACCGCATTTATGTTTATGCGCAAGATCGCCTATACGTTTAAAATTATTTCGGCAAATTCCTTTTAAACAATAATGGACAGGCCGCAAAACGATCTGTCCATCAGGATTTTTATACGAAAAATAAATGCAGCGGCTTATTTTTTTGCGCTATCCTCAGGCGTCTGAGACTGCTGAGCCTTATTCTTCTCCTCGTCGTCGGCTCTGGTAACCATCTGATTGATGGTGACGTTGATATTGCGATCTTCCTGAGGAGCAGCTTCCTTGGGCTTAACATAAGTCACTTCGACGGCAGGACTGAAAGCGCGCTTGATAAAGCAGGCTACCACGCTCAAAATACTGCCTAAAACGAGCCAAATTACCGCAAACTGCGTTAAAGAGAGACCGTAAGCCGAAGTTCTGCCCGGCACCAGCGCGTTAAGCAGAGGAATCGAGCCCATGGTAACGTTGGGAATAAATATCCAGCCTACCAGAGCTATAAACAAAGCTTCGAGCACACGGTTGCGAATGCCGACCTTCCAACTGCTGCTGTCTCTTCCGAAAATAGAGATATAAATTAAAAACAGCAGCAAAAGAGCTGTAACAAAGATCGGAACCGGATAGTGAACATTAGGGAATACCATTTTATCACCTTTTTTCTTAAACTAATGTAAATACAACATACAAAACTGGCATAGTAAATTCACTCTAACAGAGCTCATTCCTTCAAAAAAGCTCAACAAAAACAGCCAGGACGCAAAACTCCGGACACGTCGGCCGCAGTCTCCGCCCTAAACTTCAGTATATCCGTATAGTGAAAACAGCGTTTATATGCTACAATACGCAGAATGAAAGCAAAGCTGCCTATATCCGAAAGATTTTTATATTCGCTGATAGTTTTAAACGCCCTGATTCTGCCCGCCTCCGTCCCTGCCGCTTCCGAAGTCCTGCCGGGATCCGAGCCTGCGGCCGGACACGGCCAGGTTCAGGCCGAATCCGCCTGCAGAATTGACAAGACCTTTGTCAAAGACGGAGTCGAAATCGAGCATTGGACCTATAAGTCCGACGGTCTTTCTGTTAAGGGCCGGCTTTATCTGCCCTGCAGAAGAGAGGGCAGGCTGCCCCTGATCATATTCAGCCACGACGGTATCTCCGGCATATCCTCGAGCCATGAGCTTTCCTGCCTGCGCCTTGCCCTCAAAGGCTATGCCGTCTTCGCGCCCAGCTACCGTGGCGAGGACGGCTCGGACGGCATGATAGAGATTGCCAAAGGCGAAGTCAGCGACGTTCTGAACGCCCTGAGCATCCTTAAGAAACACCGGGCAATTGATGAGGATCGGGTTTTTCTTATGGGCGCTTCGCACGGAGCTCTGATCAGCCTTTTAGCCGCAGGCAGACTGCCGGCGAATTCGCTCAAAGGCCTGATATTTGCTTACGGAGTGGCCGACGTATACAGATGGTGGGATCATTTAATCGCCACCCGTCAGCTCGGCAAGGACCCCATAACCAGAAGGACTTACGGAGATGGTCCTCAGGTCAGGCCGGAATCCTTCCGGATCCGCTGCGGCCTGAACGCAGTCGGGAATATTGACGCTCCGGTGCTGATTATGCAGGGTAAACTCGATACAATAACTCCTCCTGAGCAGGCTCAGTATTTAAAAGAGGCTCTGGACGAACAGGGCAAAGAAGCTCAGCTGAAAATGTATCCTAACTGTCTGCACGGTTTTCTGGTTTACGCGCCGTACTTAAAAAGCGGAGTGACTCCGCAGGAGCGCAGGGAAACTGAAACGGCCTGGAACGACCTATTTGAATTTTTAGAACAAAATCGCTGAAAACATTTTTATTTTCATAAACGCGGCGGGAGCAAAAATATAATGTCTGTATTTTCCGAAAAATCGCCCATAAAACTATTGGCCTTGACTGCAGCCTCTTTAACGGCGCTAAGTCTTGTCTCAGCCTGCACTATGGATGTCGGCAGGCCAAAACCGGGGCCGCAGATTACCGAAGAGACCTTCAAGACAGTTCAGCCTCTGCCTCCAATATGGGACGAACCTTTAACCCGAGAACGCAGAGAGGCCATTGAGCAGAAACAGAAGACAGAGGTTCTGAAAACTCTGCCATACGCCTGCAGAGTTCCCAAAGGCTGGCTTAGAAACACCGTAAGCAGCAAAGGCCTGCAATATACCGAATTTATTTCTCCCCCCGAACTCAACGCCAAAATTACCGTCTATCCCTTTACCGGCGGCGCCCAAAAGGAACCGGAAATGATAGTCAGCGCTCTCTCCGGCTCTCTCTTTCATAATGTGCCCCAACTGATCACCGCCGATATAGTGAGCGAAAAGGTTATAAATACCGCCGACGCTCAAATATTTTCCCGCCGCTTCAACGCCATTTTGGAGATGGAGCCGACCGAATGGATCGCCGTACTCTCCTGCGCCGTTCTTAAGGATAAAAACACCTATGCCGTCGTTTTAAGCGTTCCTCAAAGCCAAAGCGGAAAAGCTCTGTCCGCTTACGAAGAAATGTTAAACTCCTTTAAAGCCGCTGAAAACAAATAAAAGCGCCCGCGCTGAAAAAAGACGCGCAAGAGCGCACACTGTCGGCAAATTAAGGAGAAACAAGCTTTTTGCAGACACGCTGAATAAAGGTTTTCTTTGACGCGTACGCGGAGATTCGAGCACAGCTTCGCGCGGAGCGGCAGCGACAAAGAAAATTGGCATAACGAAAACAAATTAAACATGCTTGACAGATTCTTCGCTCAGAATGACAGGGAAAACTGTCTAAAGCGTTGTTCAAACGGGCTGCAGCGCCATTTTCAGCGAGAAAAGCCTTAACTTAACGAAATGTTCATTCAGGGCTGCCTCTGAAAGATTTATATGCTCTGAAAGTCTCTTCCGACGCTTCCGCCGATTTTATGCATCAGGCTGCAAAACTTCCATAGTAATATGCTTATTGGTGTAAATGCAGATATCGGAAGCGATCTCAATAGCTTTCCTGGCGATATCTTCCGCTGATAAATCGGTATTTTCCAAAAGAGCCCGAGCCGCGGCGACGGCATAGTTTGATCCGGAGCCGATAGAGGTCACGTCGTGATCGGGATCCAGAACATCGCCGTTGCCGGACAGAATCAGCATATCATTTTTATCGGCCACGATCATCATGGCCTCCAGCTTGCGCAGAACCTTGTCGGTGCGCCAGTCCCTGGCCAGCTCTACGGCCGCCCGGCGCAGGTTCCCTGAATATTCTTCAAGCTTAGCTGAAAATTTTTCAAAAAGGGTAATGCCGTCGGCGGCCGAGCCGGCAAAGCCGCCCAGAACTTTGCCGTTATGCATGCGGCGCACTTTGCGGGCGGTATTTTTCATGACCGTATTCTGCAGCGTCACCTGGCCGTCTCCGGCGATGGCGACCTGTCCGCCGCGCCGTACGCAGACTATAGTGGTAGCTCTCATAGTATTGTTGTCCATTTAATTAAACTCTCTGAATAATAGTTTAAAGCTATCCTTCTAAATATTATGCGTTTGGCCTTTTTTTGAGGGACGCCCTTAACCTTCGCTTCCCCGCTCTGCCAGCTTTGATCCGCTCCGCCGTCCCGGTCTGGTTCATAAAACGTCAATATTTATGCAATGTTTCGGCAATATAAACGCCGCAGAAAAGCAACTTTGGCATGACAGAATACAGACAGCAAATACAATCCAGGAATTAGGCCGGAGGAACAAATGTCTGCCAATAATGAACAAACCGATTATGAAAATATGCTCTTATGGACAGCTCTCTCGTTTATGAAGGGACTTTCACCGAAGGCGCTCAGCGCTCTGGCCAGGGAAAAAGAACTCGATCCCGCCTCCGTCTGGCTGGAAGTCTGCAGAATACAGACCGACGCCCCCGATAAAGAAGTGAAGCTGCCTTCTCTTGATAAAGTCCGCAAGTTTATAGAGACTCAGGAAAAGACCTGCCGCCTGCTTACCCCCTCTCAGGAGGACTACCCTCAGCGCCTCCTGGATTTGGAAATAATACCGACGGTATTATATGTAAAAGGGAGCAAAAAACTCAATTTCAGCAACGGTCTGGCCGTCGTGGGCTCCCGCGCGGCCAACGCTTACGGAAGGGATATCGCCTTTGATCTAAGCAGGCAGCTCAGCAAATACGGAATGACCGTCATCAGCGGACTGGCCCGAGGTATCGACACCTGCGCTCACCGAGGCGCTTTGGAAGGTCATGGCTCAACGGTGGCGATAACAGGCTGCGGCATCGACGTCTGCTACCCCAGTGAAAACACCCGCCTGAGCCTGGCTATCGCCGAAACCGGAGCTGTCGTTTCCGAATATCCCGGTCATTCTCCGCCCATGGCTTATAAATTTCCCCACCGCAACCGCATTATAGCCGCCCTGAGCACGGGAGTCTTAATAGTTCAGGCCCCCTATAAAAGCGGAGCCATGATCACCGCCGACCTGGCCGCCTCTCTGGGACGGCAGGTTATGGCCGTTCCCGGCCAGGTGGGACAGCCTCAGAGCGAAGGGCCTCTGGAACTGCTGGCCAGCGGCGCTTCTCTGGTGCGCAGCGCTCAGGACGTTTTGGACGCCCTGGGCGTATTTTACAGTCAGCTAAGCCTTGACCTGCCGAAAAGCTGCGCCTTAAACGATACCGAACGCAGAATTTTAGAAATTCTCAGCGAAGGCGACCGCTCGACCGGAATGATCGCCGACCTGGCCGATCTCAGCTCGGGGCTAATAGCCGCTTCCCTTCATGCTTTGGAGCTGCAGGGCTTAATAAGACGCCAAAACAACCTGACCTGGCACAAAATTGGCGAAAGCTGAACCGTCTCCGTGGGTAAAAACTCGCCTTTATCTGTACTGTCGGCAAGTTAAGCAAAAACAGGCTTTCCGCATACATGCTTTGCACAGGTTTTGTTTTGCACTGAAGCGAGCGTCCGAGCTTCGGATACGGCGAGCGCGGAGCGAAGTGCAAAACAATACCGACACAGCGAAAACAGGCAGAACATGTTTGAAAGATTCTTCGCTGCGCCCTCAATGACAGGGGAAACAATCACAGGCATAACTCAGACATGCTCTTGTTCATTTTGCGAAATATAGCCTTAATTTAACGACGATGCATTTATCTGGAAAAGGTTGTCTTTTCCAGACTGGGTATTTCGCCGATAGGCAAAGTTGTAACATAAATATGGGCGTTGACCACCGCCTCGTCGCCCTCTTCCCAGCAACTGATCTCGGCTCCGGCTGCGTCAAAATTGGGCGCATAGTAAACGGCCTTGTTGTCGCCGACGGGGACCAGTCTGCCCTGGCCGTACATGGACCAGCAGAAGCGCTTCGGCTTGGTCTTTCCGCTTTTCCCGGAAGACTTTGCCTGCTCCTCAGTCTTAGCGGAGCTCCGCTCGTCCTGGCCTCCGTAGCGCTTGTTTATCCTGTTTAAACGCCTCTGCTCATGGGAAAGCAGCCTCTCCGCCGTCAGTTCGATCTTTTCGCCCGGTTTTAAAACGCAGGTTGCAGGAACCACCTTAAACAGGGGCAGTTCTTTGGCGGCGTCGGCAATCTCAATTTCGCCGAAGGCCGCCGGTTTGCTGATATCGCCGTAAAGCAAAAACTGACGGTCCTTATAATCGATCAGCGCTTCCTTATAACCGTAACTCAGCATCATGCGCTGCAGATTGGGGCGGGCCGCAGGCTTATACTCGCCGTCAAGAGCCACCGCCAAAAACTGGTAAACGCCGACTTCCAGTTCACCCATGTCGACGACGCTATAGGGAGAATCCGATTTTATCAGCCAGATGCGCTCAGCCTGCTCTTCGCCGGGCAGCATAGGCATGTGGAAGGCCGCCAGCAAAAGCGCTTTGGCCTTGATCTGACGCAGATCGCAACTCACCCGCAGTTTTCCCCGTTTGCCGATTTCAACATTCAAACGGCTCCCGTTCAATGTGTAATCGGGAGTTTTTAAAGTGAAGTCATGCCTTTTGTAGAGCTGCAGAACTTCGTCCTTAGTGACGGGAAGCCCTAAGCTGAAAGCTTCCTCCGCCGTAAGTACAGAAACATTCTTATGCACAAAAGGAACGCTGCCGACCTTTTTCGGCGCCGGGCTGTTCTCAGAAGCTCCCTGCGCTTTCTCTGCAGCGGAGCTTCCTGAGCTCACGGCGGCCCCTTCCTCCGGCGCCGTGACCGCCGGCGCCTCTGTTTCATTTCCACCAAAATTTATTCCGGCTTCAGATTCAACGGCTGCAGCAGGTTCTCCGCTCTCTCCGCCTGGATCTGAGCGGACCTCTGCCGCTTCGGATTCGGCGGCCGCAGCGTTATCCGGGCCGCCGGCTTCCCTGTTAACGTCCCCGCCGACAGGACTTACGCCTCCGCCGCCTTCCGCAGAGGAGCGCAAAGACTTATTCTCGGCAGCCTTGCCTGACGCTTCAGCCTGCTTAACAGATTTATGGGTGGGATAGGTCCCTTCATTGCCGTCCTTGGGAGGCGAACAGGCCTTTTTCCCGCCGCTCCTGTCCGAAGCCTTTTCCTGCTTTCCGGAGCCCTTCTTATAGGTGGGATAGGTACCCTCATTGCCGTCCTTGGGAGGCAGCAGTGGTTTTAAGCCCTTTGCGGCGGAGCTTCCGCTTTGTTTTTTAGCGCTCTTAAAGGTAGGATAGGTACCCTCGTTGCCGTCTTTGGGAGGCTTTTTCGCCGCCGCGCCGGACGCCTGAGCCGTCGGGGACGGGTAACCGGAATCAGGCAAGGCCGCTTCGGTCCGAGCCGCCGCATAAAACAAAAGCGCACAGCACAGCAGACTTGTCCGCAGAGCTTTTTCAAACATAAAACACATAAAACCTTATCTGCATAAATAAAAATGGTCAGCGCAGAAGGGCTTTTTTATAAAAAGGCGATCTCCTTTTGTAAACAGCTTGCCGGAGCTGCCATGCGGCCGCTTCAGCCCGCTGATGAAAGGTACGGCAATTCATTATGAAGCTCATGAAAATATATTTAGCCCAGCCCCGAGGCTTCTGCGCCGGAGTTGACAGGGCCATATCCATAGTTCAGTTCGCTTTGGAGAAATTCAACACGCCGGTCTATGTCCGCCACGAGATAGTTCACAATTACCACGTCGTAAAGCAGCTCAAGGAAAAAGGCGCTATCTTCGTCGATAATTTGGAGGAAATACCGGAAGGCTCAGTCACTATTTTTTCCGCTCACGGCGTTTCCCCGGAAATTCGCCGTCAGGCCCAGGCCAGAAGGCTGCGCATAATTGACGCCACCTGTCCTTTAGTTACCAAAGTTCATTCCGAAGCCAAGCGCTACGCCGGCGAAGGCTGCCACATTATTCTGCTGGGGCACCGCAAGCATGTCGAGGTGGAAGGCACTATGGGAGAAGCTCCCGACAATATAACTCTGGTGGAAAACCTGGACGATCTCGACAGAATAACTCTGCCGAAAGATAAACCCGTGGCCATTCTTACCCAGACAACCTTGGCCGTCGATGAAACCCAGCATATGATGCAGGTCATTAAGGATCGCTATCCACACGTCATGCAGCCCAAGGCTAAGGATATATGCTTTGCCACCACCAACCGTCAGAAGGCCGTCAAGGAACTGGCCAAAATCTGTGATTTAATTATAGTGGTCGGCTCGCCCACTTCTTCCAATTCCAACCGACTGGCCGAAGTGGCCAAAAGCTGCGGCACTAAATCGATCCTTATTGACGATCTAAACGGCTTGAGCTTGGAAATTCTCCAAAATGTCAGTTCCCTGGGCATAACCGCCGGCGCCTCGGCCCCCGAATTTGTGGTCAAGGATATTTTAAAATGGCTGCAGCAGCATTTTCAGACCGAAATCGACACGGTAAACGTCGGTTCCGAGGAAGCCAGCTTTTCTATAGATAAGGATCTCAAGCAGATCGACAGCCTGTAAAAAAGCAAAACGCCGATTAAATTGCTTAGCTGAAACTGTCAGCACCGTCGGGAAATTAAGCAAAAGCAGCTTTAAGGATCTGAGAAAAATGATTTCTCATTTTTTTCACAGCCGCCCCTTTGCACAGGTTTTGTTCTGCACAAAAGCAAGCGTCATGAGCCAAATGCAGCCGCAGAGCGAAGTGCAGAACACAACCTGCATCGCGAAAACATGCGGAACATGATTGAAAGATTCTTCGCTGCGCCCTCAATGACAAGGCAAACGTTTACAAGCATAACGCAGATATGCTGCACTGTCGGTAAGTTAAGCAAAAACTTGTTTTCAGCAGACATACCTAATAAAGGTTTTCTTTGACGCGTACGCGGAGATTCGAGCGGAGCGAGCGCGGAGCGGTAGCGACAAAGAAAACCGTCATAACGAAAACACGCAGAACATGCTTTAAAGATTCTTCGCTGCGCTCAGAATGACAAGGGAAACATTTCCAAGCATTGGTAAAACAAGATAATGTACCTTTTTTAGCAATATTTTACCTTAACTTTACGACATTGAGATATGCTGCTGTGCCATTTTCAGCAAATTATAGCCTTAACTTTATGACATTGGCCATAAACGCAGTTTTTTTTGCTGCTTATAACGGCAGAACACACAGTCTTCCGAGCCCATAAAAAGGCCCGCCATAAAAGGGCCTTAACGCTGAGACTGCGGCTCGGCTATTTCTTATTATCGGAATCGGGTTCAACCTCGCCTGCTTCGCCTTTTTCAGCCTCGGAAGCGCCGCTCTCCGACGCCTTTTCACCGCTTTCGCCCGCTTCGGAGGACTGAGCCGCACCGGCAGCTTCGGCCTCGGCTCTTTCCCGCTCCGCCTTCAGGCGGGCCTCTTCAGCCAGCCGGGCTTCCTTATCTTCAATTTCCTTAAGAGCGCTCTTCGCTTCAGCCGTATTGCCGTCCAGCTCCAAGGCCTTTTTAAAAAGCTCTTTAGCCTCGCTCTCTCTTTCCAGCTTAACCAGAGCCTTGCCCTTAAGCACATAAGCCTCGGTCAGTTCTTCGTTTTCATCGATAGCCCGCTGAGCCGCCTTTTCAGCCCCCTGCCATTTGCCGTCTTCCAGAAGCTGATAGGCCAGAGCCAGAGAGGAAAGATCGGGACGCTCGGTCTGCCCCTTGACTTTATCCAGATTAGCTCTGCCGTCGATTTTGTTGCCCATTTCCAGCTGCAGAGTGGCTAAACTGTAGCGATACTGGAAATTGTCGCCGTTATGGCGCAGAGCGTCGTGGAAAAAGGACATGGCCCGCACTCTTTCGCCCTTAAGGCGGCAAAGCACGCCCAGATTGTATTGCGCCTTAGCCATCTCCGGACGCAGGCGGATAGCTTCGCGCCATTCCTTTTCAGCCTCGGGGATCTTGCCTTCGATCCAGTAAAGCACGCCGCTCATATAGCGTGACTCCGGACCGCCTCCGGGAGCCTTGCTGAGTTCGCCGATAGCCTTGCGGGCTTCGGCGTAATCTTTTTTCTGCACATAAGCGTTGGCCAGCATACCCCAGCCGTTGGTAAACTCGGGGCGCAGATTGGTCAGACGCTTCAGCAGAGGTATGGCCTTGTCGGTCTCTTCCATGGAAAGGTAGCATATAGCCGCCATATATAGGGCGTCGGCATAGCCGGGGTCGAGCTTCAGAGCGTTTTCCAGAAGTTTGGCAGCTTCCGGCCAATGCTTGGAAGCGGCATAGGTCCTGGCCTGCTGGTAATACTGAACGGCGCCCACGTTATCGGCAAAAACCGGACAGGCTAAGCTCAACAGCAGACCTAAGGAGAACACATAAGTTAAAAATCTACGCTTCAAAGTTTATCCTCCCATGCCGCTCAAGCCGCTGGCGGCAGCTTTTATTCATTTTTACTGAGCTACCGCCGTTTTGCGGCTTTCGCGCACTACGGTCACCACGATAATGCCCGGATACTGGCTTTCATCCTCTATCCGCGAAGCTATCTGATTTGCCAGGATATTAGCCTTATAATCGTCAATAATTTTAGGATTGACAAAAACTCTGACTTCGCGCCCGGCCTGAATGGCATAGACCTGCTCCACGCCCTCAAAGCTGTAGGCGATCTTTTCCAGATTTTCCAGACGCTTGATGTAATTTTCCACATCCTCGCGCCGGGCTCCGGGACGGGCGGCGGAAATGGCGTCGGCGGCCTGGACGATCATAGCTTCGACCGTGCGCTGTTCCACATCCTCGTGATGAGCCTCCACGCAATGGACCACGGCGCTGCTTTCGCCGAAGTTCTCGCAGAGACGTCCGCCGATAACGGCATGCGGACCTTCGACGTCGGCGGTCACCGCTTTGCCTATATCGTGGAGTAAACCTGCGCGGGCTGCGATCTGAACGTCGGCGCCGATTTCAGCGGCCATGCGGGCTGCCAAAAAGCTGACTTCCAAAGAATGGCGCAGCATATTCTGCCCGTAAGAGGTGCGAAAATGGAGGCGTCCCAGATAGGTAATAAGCTCTTTGTCCAAACCGGACACGCCGGCTTCCATCGCCGCCTGATCGCCCTTTTGAGCGATAATTTCATCAACTTCCCTATGGGAAGCGGCCACCATCTCTTCAATCTTGGTCGGCTGAATGCGGCCGTCGGCGACCAGCTTTTCCAAAGCTACTCTGGCTATTTCCCGGCGGATAGGATCAAAGCAGGAAATCAAAACCGCTCCGGGAGTGTCGTCAATAATTAAATCTACGCCGGTCAGTTTTTCAATATTGCGGATATTGCGCCCTTCGCGGCCGATAATGCGCCCCTTCATCTCTTCGGAGGGAAGATCGACCGTAGACAGAGTGGATTCAACCACCTGAGGCGAAGCCCACTTCTGAATAGCCAGGGTGATGATCCTTCTGGCCCGGCTGTCCGCCTCTTCTTTGGCGATCTGCTCGGCCTGGCGGATCCTGCGGTTGAGCATCAGACTGTTTTCAGCCTCTACTCGCCGCAGCAGTTCAGCCAAAGCCTCCTCGCTGGTCATGCCCGATTGGCGCTCCAAAGATTCGCGCAGAATATTTTCTGAATTCCGCAGCTCTTTAAGGCGCTCCTCCAGACTGGCTTCAGACCCGGAGAGCTTATCTTCGCGCTCGTCAAGACGCATCTCCTTAGCTGATAGCTGACGCTCAAAGTCATTGAGGCGGGCTTCGCTGTTCTTTAAATCATCCTCGCGGCGGCTGATAGAGCTTTCACGTTTCTTCAGCTCCGCAATGGCGGCCTCAGCTTCTTTTTTGCTCTGCTCCTCAAGCTGAGCTATCCTTTCCCGCGCATCCAGGATTTTCTCTTTTTTGAGATTTTCTACTTCGCGCTCTGCGGCCAGCTTGAGTTTTTCCGCCTCAGTATTAGCATTGTCCTTGAGCCTCTCGGCTTCAGCCAAGGCGGAACTCTTGAGGCTTTCACTGGCCCGTTCAGCTTCCGCCGACATTTTTTTGGCTTCCAGCTCAGCTTCGCTCAACAGCTTTTTAGCCGTTTTTTCCGCTTCATCAAGCAAATGCTCGGCCGTGCTCCTGGCCGCCAGCTGCTTATGGGTTTCCAAATGTTTTCCCAAAAACCAGCCTATAACTAAAAAGACCAATCCGGTAACAAAGGCAAAAACCTGATCCCAGATCGGCAATTCATTTATTACCTTTAAAATCAATTCCTTAAACAAAGTACACCATTGTCAAAATTTCGGCAAATCCAAACCTCTCAAAAGACAGTTTCAATTATAGTCAAAATCTTTTTTATAAGCTAAAAATCGTCATCCCCGGCATCCTGCTCCGACAATGCTTCCTTCGCCGCCGCCAAAACCGTTTCCGCATCGAAACCGCGCGAGCTTAAAAATCGGCACACAGAAGCAAAACTGCGGCCCTGAGCAGACTTCCTGCGGGCTAACTCTTTAGCATTTTCATATTGAAGCTGTTTCCCCTTTTCACTGTCCGAATTCTGACAAATTTCTCCGATAATTTCCTCAGAGATCCCTCTCTTTAAAAGCTCTGCGCAAACCCGCCTCCATCCCCAGCCGCAGCGCAGCTTTTCCTCCGCAAAACACTCGGCAAATCGGCGATCGTCGAGATAGCCCCAAGCCAGGCATTTTTCAGCGACGTCGGCCGCCTCTTCCCGGCTGCAGCCTATTCTGAGAAGCTTGCTTTCCAACTCCTGAAGAGAGTGTTCTCTGATTGACAGCATGTGCAGGGCGCGCTCTAAAAATCGCCCGCCCTGACCGTTTTTATTTTTGTCCATTCCGGCTTAAAGGGTATCGGGTTCCAAAGCGTCAGCCGCCTGGGGGTCTGTTCCGACCTTAATTAACGAATGGATCTCATCCTCAATCTGATCGGCTACCTCAGGATTCTGCTCCAGGAAGGTTCTGGCATTGTCGCGTCCCTGTCCCAGACGGAGATCGCCATAAGAGTAATAAGCTCCGGCCTTGGAGATAATGCCCTTTTCCGTGCCTACGTCAATCAAACTGCCCTCGCGGGATATGCCCCGACCGAACAGGATATCAAATTCAGCAGTTTTAAATGGGGGCGCCAGCTTATTCTTGACGATCTTAACCTTGACTCTGTGACCGACATTGTCCGAACCGGATTTAATGTTGTCCTGCTTGCGGACCTCCATGCGCACCGAAGCATAGAACTTCATGGCCCGGCCGCCGGGCGTAGTTTCCGGATTGCCGAACATTACGCCGATCTTTTCACGAATCTGGTTAATAAAAATGACCGCCGTGCGCGACTTGGAAATAACGCCGGTGAGCTTGCGGAGCGCCTGAGACATCAGACGGGCCTGCAGTCCCACATGGGAATCTCCCATTTCGCCTTCGATTTCCGCTTTAGGTACCATAGCGGCGATGGAGTCCACGACCACTACGTCTACGGCGTTGGAACGGACCAGCATCTCAACAATTTCCAGTCCCTGTTCGCCTGTATCAGGCTGCGAAACATAGAGTTCCGCAATCTTTACGCCTAAATTCTGAGCATAAACAGGATCCAGAGCGTGCTCAACGTCAATAAAAGCCGCTACCCCGCCCATCTTCTGAGCTTCGGCGATAACCTGGAGAGCCAAGGTGGTTTTGCCTGAGGATTCCGGTCCGTAGACCTCGCAGACGCGCCCTCTGGGAATGCCGCCTATGCCCAGGGCCAAGTCCAGAGACATGGCTCCGGTAGGAATCACCGGAACCTCAAAGCGGGCTCCGGCTTCTCCCAGCTTCATAATGGAGCCCTTGCCGAAAGCCTTTTCGATCTGACTGACGGCGGCTTCCAAAGCCTTCAATTTATCCATATAAAGTCTCCCCTCAAAGCTATGATTATTTCTTCACAGCTAACCTTTTAAGACTGAAGCGATAAAAACAGCCGATTTAAACCGTTTATAAATCTGCTTTTCAGCCAAAACTTATTACATGTATATGTTAATATCTGAACCGGTCAGCCGGCAATCAGCGATAATTACATTTTCGTAAAACGAATTTTAAGAAAATATTACCGAAATATTAACATTAAAGAAGGCGGATACCGTCCGCTCACGCAGACCTATACCCGCCTCAGAAAAGTATCTCTGCGATCTAATTTCCCTTATAGATCAGCTTAATTTCGGCAATGTTGTCGACAACCGCATTGAGAGTATCACAGCCCATAAGGCCGCTGACCAGCATGTGATCGCTGTTGGGCTGCTCGCGCTCTATATACAAAGGGGCTCCGTTGGCCAGATTCTCATAGGATTCCTCGCATTTTAAAACCCCTACCGCCAGCTTATAAACCAGGCAATACTCTTCGTAGGGATTGTAAGGGAAGTCTCTGCCCCATTCGTCCATCAGCTTTGTCGTCAGCTCTTTAACGGTAATAGGCTCCCCGCATTCTTTGAGTATTCTCTTCAGGACAGCGCTTACGGGAGTATGCTTGAGCGTCTGATTATATTCACTAGACAGCATCTGAAATGTTCCTCCGAACTGATTGCTAAGCATAGAATTTATATTTAACCTTCTCGAGTTTCAGAGAGCATTTTCCTTTAAAATCAGAGAAAAAAAATATTATTTTTCAGCCCTGCAGCTAAGTCAGGCAAAAACAGGTTTTCAGAAGACATGCCCAATCAAAAATTTTCGTTGACGCCTACGGGAAGTTCCGTACCGAGCGCTGAGCGGCAGCGGCCAGGAAAATCAGCGGCGGAAACAGGCTGTAACATGCATAAGCGCTGCTCAGACAAGCTATGGCTCTTTTTCGGCGACATTCAGCCTAAACTTAAAGAAATCGGACAGCGTCTGCGCCCTCGCCGGCCTCCGGAAGAACCGGCAGGCCGGGCCTGTCTGCCCGCGGCGCAGGCCGTTCAAAACCGACCTGCGCAAAATATAAAAAATCTGCCCTTTTGAGAGCTTGACATTTTTTTGGTAATGATATATAATCCTCGCGTTCCAGGGGCGAATAGCTCAGTCGGCTAGAGCACCTGCGTCACATGCAGGGGGTCACAGGTTCGAGTCCTGTTCCGCCCACCATCAGCTGTATCGGCTGGAGACTGGAATTTTAGATATATCAGGCAGATGACACGGGGGAGTGGCCTAGTGGTTTAGGGCGCTGGCCTGTCACGCCGGAAGTCGCGGGTTCAAATCCCGTCTCTCCCGCCAAAGTTTTTCTGTTTGATGTTTGCCTGGGTAGCTCAGTTGGTAGAGCATGCGACTGAAAATTGCAGTGTCCCCAGTTCAACTCTGGGCCTAGGCACCACGCGGACGCAAGTCCGTCTGTAAAAGTATAATGGCACGGGGGAGTGGCCTAGTGGTTTAGGGCGCTGGCCTGTCACGCCGGAAGTCGCGGGTTCAAATCCCGTCTCTCCCGCCAAATACTTTTTTTATATAAATGCCTGGG
>JAFTAM010000140.1 GCA_017458675.1 bacterium | reverse complement strand
GCCAGAGTTTTGCCGCTGGCTTCCTTCAGATTCCCCGTCGCCGGGGACACCCTTGCCTTTGGCTGTATCCTTCCCACTGCCGGGCGGATTAGGGACTTGCACCCATTAGAACGTGCGCTCGCTGGGCGCACCAAAAAAAAAATCCAAGCTTCTGCAAACTTGGATTTGTGGTGCCCAGAATCGGGGTCGAACCGATACTCCCTTGCGGGAACGGGTGTTTGAGACCCGCGCGTCTACCAATTCCGCCATCTAGGCATTGAGTTTATACTGTTCCGTTCGCTCAGTTTTAAGTCCCAAGCTGACGCAAAGTATAATACTCATAAAAGCGGCTTATGTCAAGACTTATTTATCCAAAAGACTTAAGATTCTTCGCCGACTCAGAATTACAGAGAAGAAGCGGCTTCCGGAAATACAGACAAAGCCGCTCGCAGCGTGCCGCCTCATTCCTTGCTGCGCCACCATTGCCAGGAAGGCGCCCTTTCGGCCAGGTTGGCGGTTGTGCGGTTCAAATACCACCACCAGCGGTTCAGCGGCGGATTGTTGATTATCTGGTACTGCTTGAAGTTGCTGTGGCCTACTTCCTGCACAAAGACCGTTGCTTTAGCCCTGAGCTGGAGATCGTAATCGCGCAGGCGCTGCCAGTATGGCTTCAGATCCAGATCCTTTTCACCGGCCAAAGCCTCCAGAAGATCTTGGACCTCGTCGCGGTAGTACAAAAGCTGAGGCGCGGTATATTTTAAACTTCCTATCTGAGCGATATACTTGCCGTAATCGTTGAGCACTCCGTCCAAATACTGAAGCAGCTCCTCTACTTCAGGATCAAGCTTGGGGCGAAAGGCAGGAGCGGCCGGATCAGGCATGTTCCATGTCCTCAATAATCTGAGCAGCCAATGAAATATCGTCGATGGTTGTGATCTTCAGGTTGGTGTATTCGCCGGGCATAACCATCACCTTGCGGCCTAAACGCTCAACCAGGCTGGAGTCGTCGGTGCCGACATAACCGTCTTTGAAAGCGTTGCTGTAAGCCTGCACCAGAGTATCGTATTCAAAAATCTGCGGAGTCTGTACAGCCTGAAGCTCTGAGCGGTTTAAGGTCTCCTCTACTATGCCGGATTCTCCCACCCGCTTAATAGTGTCCTTAACCGCCACGGCGGGAATTACGCCGGCCACATCTCTGAACAGTCCCGATTCCAGAACGCCGCTGTCAGCGAACTCCGAGCCGTCGTCAAGATCCTCCAGCAAAAAACACTTATCGGAAGCGGCCTTGCCTCCCAAAACACCGTCAATAAAATCAGAATCGCTTCGGCGGTAAACCATGCCCACATATAATTTAGCGATCAGCGCTGTGCTGGTCAGGGGACGGGCCGCGTCATGAACGGCCACATAGTGGCAGCCCTTATCCTGAAGGACCTTCAGAGCTGCAAAAATGGAATCCTGACGCTCCTTGCCGCCCTCAACTACCGCGCAGACTTTATCAATCTTAAACTCACGGCAGAGATTGCTGTACTTCTCTATCAGATCCTTGGGAGCGGTAATGACGATTTTATCAACAAATTTCTGAGCGGCAAACTTCTCTAAAGTTCTTATCAATACCGGCCGGCCTTTCAATTCCAGCAAAAGCTTATTGGTACCGCCCATACGGCGACTGCTTCCTGCAGCAGTTACTATAACGCTAAGCGACATTTTTTCATAAACTCCATTGCAGCTATATTAAAACTGTAATAAATATAACAAAAGAATAAATCAATAGCTATTCAATCTATTCTCCGTGAGTCTTGCCTTTTTTACCGACAAATTTTCCAAAAAACATTCTGCCGGCCGACTTCTGCACTACCGAGGTTATTTCTGCATCTACAACTTCGCCAATAAAGCGCTTGCCGTTTTCAACCACGACCATGGTGCCGTCGTCGAGATAACCCACTCCCTGACCCGGCTCTTTGCCGTTCTTCAAAATTCTGACCTCCAGAATCTCGCCGGCATAAACGACCGATTTCAAAGCATTGCTCAGAGAATTGATATTCAGAACCCGCACTCCCTGCACCGCTGCAACCTTAGTCAGGTTAAAGTCCGTAGTGCAGATGTTAGCCGACATATCCTGAGCCAGGCGGATAAGCTTGGCGTCTACTCCCCGCTCCTTATAGTCGCGGTCCTCAACGGTTATATCGTTGAGTTTGCGCAGCTCGTTGAGAAGATCCAACCCTCGGCGGCCGCGGTTGCGCTTGAGTATATCGTCGGAATCGGACAGAGTCTGCAGCTCCTGCAGAACAAAACGGGGCACAACCAAAGAACCGTCAAAAAAGCCGGTCTCCCGCAGAGAGCCTATACGGCCGTCAATAATGGCGCTGGTATCCAGCAAGATAACGCGGCCGCCCTTGCCCAGAATACCGCCGGAAACAAACTGACGCAGACTGTGGACATGAACCAGCTGGCTGCCGAACCAAGCGCCCAGCGAGCCTAAAAACACCGTGCAGCAAATGACTATCAGAGGGCTGATATAATTGCCGATGACCGGTATATTGCTGAAGGAAACCGTCTGCAGAACCAAATTGATAAAAAACGATAAAATCAGTCCGAAAAGCAGTCCCATCGAGCCCATCAGAACCTCCTGAATGGGCATCTCCTGCAAAGCCGAGGAAAGCTTGACCACCGCCTTCATGATAATCCAGGTGCAGAGAGGAACCAACACATAGCCCACGCACATGCCCAAAAATATCATGGAGACAAAATTTATCCACAGCAGTTTTTCAGGCAGGCCCGCCGCAAAAAACGGCAGAGTGTATCTGGACAGACTGTAGCCGCTGAGCCCGCCGAACAGGACTAAAATTATATAAAATAATCGCTTTAAAAAATTTTCCATGCAAACTTAAGCTTTTATACGCAGTCTGAAATCGGGGATAATTACATCCGCTCCGGCTTACATCCTTTCAACCGTCTTAATGCCTAAAAGTCCTAAGCCGATCCTCAGAACCTTTGCGGTTTCCCGGCAAAGACCCAGACGGGAAAGTTTTGTTTCCCCGTCCTCGGCATTCAGAACCGAGCAGCATTCATAGAATTTCATATAGAAACCGGCTAAATTGTAAAGATACTCGCAAAGCAGATTTATCCTCCAGCCGTCGGCAGCTTGGTCAATAATATCATTAAAGCGGGCTAATTGCAACAAAAGGCGTCTCTCCGCCGGTTCCTTCACCTTGATTTCACCGGCCGCCTTCAGTCCCGCCTCCTCGGCTCTGCGGATAATGGAGCATATTCTGGCATAGGCATATAAGAGATAGGGAGCGGTGTTGCCCTCCATGGCCAGCATCTTTTCGAAACTGAACACGTAATCGTTGATGCGGTTCTGCGACAGATCGGCATATTTAACCGCGCCTATGCCGACAGCCTCGGCAATTTCCTTAATTTCCGCCTCAGAAAAGCCGCGGTTTTCCGCATTGCGCCGGCAGGTCTCCTCAGCCATGGCAATCGCCTCGTCGAGTAAATCCGAAAGATGGACGTTGCGCCCGGCTCTAGTTTTGAGAGGCTTATTGTCCTTGCCCAGCACCGATCCGAAGGCGATATGCTCGACCTTGGCCTTCCCGCTCCAGCCGGCGGCGGCTGAAGAAGCAAAGAGCATCTGGAAATGGAGGCTCTGGCGGGAATCGGTAGTTATAATGATCCAGTCGCAGCCCAGATCCTCCACACGGTAGCGCATACAGGCCAAATCGGTAGTAGCATAAAGAAAAGCGCCGTCAGACTTGCGGATGATAAAGGGCAGAGGCTCGCCCTCGGGGTTGGCAAATTTGGGAGTACCGTCGTCATTGTACATAAAGATGCACATGGCGCCTTCGTTTTCCTTAACTTCCATGGGGCGGCTGCCCTCAGGGAAGCGCTCCTGCAGCTCTTTGACCGCTCCGGGCAGCATAGGATTGAAAAAGCTCTCTCCTACTACATCCTCTTTAGTCAAAAGTACGCCCAGCTTTTTATAGACGGCCTGAATGTGCTCCAGAGACTTGTCAATTATATAGCGCCAGACGTCAAGAGTCGCCTTATCTCCGTTATGCAGAGCCACCACCCGGGCGTGAGCTTTCTCTTTAAAAGCCTCGTCCTCATTGGCCAGGGCCTGGCTTTCACGGTAGAGAGCCTCTAAATCGCTGAGATCCACCTCGCGGCAGTCGCGCTGCAGGTGATCCATAATATAAGCGCACAGCAGTCCGAACTGAGTACCCCAGTCGCCCACGTGGTTGTCGCGTATGACTTCATGGCCCAGATAATCCAGAATGCGGCAGATGCTGTCGCCGATGATGCTGCTGCGCAGATGGCCGACATGCATCTGCTTGGCCGCGTTGGGGCTGGAATAATCTACTAAAACTTTCAGCGGCCTGTCATTGAGGCGGCGTTCGGTTATTTCACGGACAGCCTCAAGTATGCCCTCGTCCTTCAAAGTTAAGTTAATAAAACCGGGGCCGGCCACTTCGCAGCTCTGTATAAGGGCTTCGCCCTCCACGGTCTGCTCGCTGTCGCAGAGCATGATGGCCTCAGCCAGCTTCTCCGCCGCCTGGCGGGGATTCATCTTCAGGCGCTTAGCCAGACTCAGGGCTGCGTTGCACTGATAATCTCCGCGTTTGTCATCTTTAGTGGGCATAAGCATAGCCGGAACTCCGGTCAGCCCCAGTCCTCTCTCTATAGCCGCCAAGACCGTTTTTTCAAGCTTGGAAACTAAACTCAACATAAAAAACCTCCGCAGAAACTGTCGATATTACAACTAAACAAATAAAACAGCAAATCAGACCCTTTGCCTGCTAAAAAAAAGACGATACCTACTGACAAAAACAAGCATCGTCTTAAATTTTATGTTTTATAAACTAATACCGGAAACTAAGCCTTTGCAGTATCCACTTTCTCTTCCGGAAGAACCGAGGTACAGAACTTGCAGCGTTTGGCTTTGACGGGAACTTCGCTCAAGCATTCGGGGCAGACCTTGGTAGTCGGAGCGGCAGCGGCGGCGGCAGCTGCAGCGGCGGCTTCCTTCTCTTCCTTTTTAGTCAGCTTGTTGACAGCCTTGATCAGCAAAAATACACAGAAGCCGATAATAAGGAAATTGATTACCTGATTGATGAACTGACCGTAGGCAATGACCGGAATGCCCATAGCCTTGACCTGGTCGGCCGGCATGTTCATCAGATTGCCGAATTTCTCAATGATGCTGGGATCGGTATATTTGGAAGGATCGTTAATCAGCGGAATATGCTTGGAGCTGAAGTCCAGCTTGCCCATCAACAGACCGATGGGGGGCATAATAATATCGGTGGTCAGGGAATCGACAATCTTGCCGAAAGCGCCGCCGATGATTACGCCGACGGCCATATCAATGACGTTGCCGCGGGCCATAAAAGTTTTAAACTCTTGTAAAAAGCTCATAAAAACCTTCTTTTCAAACTATCTTAATTTAAGCAGCCGCAGAGAATCAAGCCGGCGGAACTGAGCTTCGGCTATACAGCAAAGTCTCGGCTCAGCCATTTTTAAGCGCCGGAAGCAATATCTGCGGAAACGCTGCCTATAGAAATAAAAGAAATTAACGGAAATAGCTTCCCGCAGAACGCATCATCACTCTGTCCGAGGCCGCGGACTTAACCTTCAGGCCGCGGTTTAAACGGCGCTGTCCCGAACTTCTTCTGCTCTTGCCGGCAGAAGCGGAATTCCTATGGGTACGGCCTTCATAGCCGCGTTTTTTCGCAGTTCCGTCGGCGGCGCCCTCGGCGGCCCGCTTATCATGCTTCGGCTGGACGCAGGCGAAACGATCGGCATTGCCGCCGCGCTTCTTTACCGCTGCCAAGCGATTCATCGCTCCCGAACGCACATGGATCCTGTTTCCCCTTAAAAGGCTCTTCACCGTCGGCAGCTCGAGCTTTTCAAGCTTGGCTTCCACCCAGCGCATCTCCTCATAGCGGAAATCGCGGCACATACCGGGAACCATGCCGGTCAGAGAAATAGGACCGAATCCCCAGAGGACCAAACGCAGCACCGGGTGGCCATACTGAGCCAGCAGCCTTCTGACGCCCCTGGAAGCTCCGGAAGAAGAACGCAGTTCAGTCCAAACGTCGGCGACCGTTTTGCGCTCGCGCACGGGAACGCTCCGGGAGGGCAGCTTAGGCGCGGGAATTATATCAAACTCTATGGCGTCGGGGCTGCCGTTTTCCGTTAACACTACGCCGCGGTGCAGAATCTCAGCCATATCTTCATCGGGGACATTTTCCACCTGAGCCAAAAAAATGCGCTGTTCCGCACATTTCGGGTGAGTGAGCAGAGCCCTGAACTTAGGATCGTCGGTAAGCAGCATCAGGCCTTCCGCATCCTTATCGATGAAATTGACGGGAAGAACATGCTCGGCTTCTATGTAATAATCCAGCTCAGAAGGGCTGCGATCACCGGTAAAGCGCACGTCAACGCCGTAAGGCTTCCAGAACACCATATAGCGGTATTTCTGAGCCTCCGACGACGTTTTAGTACGCTTTAAACCCGGCATATCGGCATAATGCCGGCCGTTCATTCTAAAGGTATTCACGCGACGTCCGCCGACGACATTTATGCGTTCTCCGGAAGAATCTGCGCCGTAACGCCCGCGGCGGCGTATAGAAACATTACGCAGGGCCCGATTCTGAGAAACCCGAGCCCTGTCGCTGTCAAAATTGCGATTCCCCGCAGGAGAATCTGAAGAATTGTGATTTTTTACCAAATTAACCTGCCGCCGAGGTCTCCATCTCAAGACCGGCATCTACATAAGTTTGAGCGACAGCCTGGAGGGACTCGTCATCCCAGCCGGCAGCCAAATCGCGCAGCTTCTCAGCAAAAGCGGCTTTGGGATCGGCACCGCTGGCGCTGGCCCAAGCCTCTACGGCTTCTTTCATTTCGGTAACTATGGCTTTGCGATCATCCGGCAAAGAAGAGATGGCATTCTTCATATAATCATCGGCCAAGCTCTGTTTTTGCTCTGCGCCGATTTCCTCGTCCATTTCAGCGACGATAGGACCGTTGTTGGAATCGTGGATATCCAAAACGCCTAAGCCTTCGGCAGCAGTAAATTCGATCTGATTGACGCCTTCTACGGGTGTGAGAGAAACTAAAGCTTCAGCAGGGCGGCTTCCTTGAATCTGATTCGCGATAATATTCTGAGCGGGGCCTAAGCAGCGAGCGGGAACATCGTTGAGAATGCGCTTGGCTGCCTGAGCGTCGTCGTCCATTTCTCTGAGACGCTGCAGGTCTTCGGCCTTGAGATCGTCGCCGTCGATATCCTGAAGCTGCTCGCCCATATTCATATAAGCGATCTGGTTGTCTTCTTCATCATCGCGGAAACGGCGTTCGCCTATCTTATCATCATCTTCATAATCGTCTAAAACTTCGCCCAAAGCGCCGGAATGAGCAGCGTTTTCGGTCATTTCATCGGCATCAGGAGTTTCCTCAGCCATAGACAGCTGTACATTATCGCTAACCTCACGACGATCAGCGGTTTCATCCTGCTGAGTGACTTCCTTTTGAGAGCGCAGAGCACCGAAGCCTACCTGAGTAAGGTTACGAGTGGCCTGAGTCTGAAACATTGTACTTGAAGGGTTCAAACCCCGCATCGCTTCCATGACAAATCCTCCGATAAATTACGTATATCTGCTTTAGATTTTACAAATTTTTAAGCAAATGTTAAGAACATTTATGTTAAAAAATCAACACTTAAAGCTGAGCTTTTTTGCGCAATACAATAAACAGCTCGCATATTCTATCCTAAATTCTCAAATCTTGCCGTCTTTCTCCTGCGATTTTTAACTTTTGTCTACAAATTATTAAATTTTTGTATCGGAAGGGCATATTTCCGTCTGAAGGCAAATTTTATTTCCGATAGGTTTTTTGTTATGCTTTCAAAATTAAAGCGCAGAATATTATTACGGGAACAGTATATGAAAATTATTCAAGCTTATCATCCGCTTTTAAATACGCGCGCATTTATTACCGAGTTTGAGCGCCCCCTGGGAGAGACGGAAAGCCCCCCGTGGCTTCTGCGCCTGCTGAGCCGGGACGGCGGCGATCCCAGAACCGAAAAGCTGCCTCCGCGCGAGGAGATTTACAAGGCCTACCGCCGTCTGCTGAGATGGGGAGGCTTCAGAGCCAGCGGACGCAGCAAACCTGCCGCCGAATATCTGGTAAAAGCCGCCGAGGAAGGTATTCTGGGTTCAATAAACGCGGCCGTCGACGTTTTGAACGGAGTTTCCCTGCATACGGGAGTACCTATAGGGGTGGTGGATCTCGATCTCTGCCGAGAGCCATTGAGCGTAGATTTAGGCAAGGAAGGCGAATCCTATATATTCAATAAATCCGGTCAGGAGATCAATCTCAAAGGCCTTATCTGCATGCGCGACGCCGCCGGCCCCTGCGCCAATCCGGTAAAGGATTCGCAAAGGACCAAAACCAGCGAAAATACGCGGAGGACGCTCACCCTGGTCTGGGGCAGCCGGGAATGCATGGAGGCGGCGGAGCTCGCCTATTCCTGGCAGAGAGAGCTTCTGGAGAAGCTGGGCGCCAGGACCTATCCCGCCGAAACCGTATTTCTGCAGCCGCAAGAAAGCGACTGAGAGCTTCGCTGTCGGCGAGTTAAGCAAAAACAGGCTTTAAGCGCACATGCTTTGCACAGGTTTTGTTTTCGCAAGAGCGAGCGTCGTGAGCGTAAGCGGCGCGGAGCGGCAGCGGCGAACAAAACCGACATAGCGAAAACATGTTTAACATGCTTGAAAGATTCTTCGCTGCGTTCTCAATGACAAGGGACGCGTTTTCAAGCCTAATGCAGACAAGCTATTATGCCATTTTCAGCAAAATATAGCCTTATCTTAATGACGGCGCAGAGAGCTTCGACGTTTTTTTTGCGCCTATATAGGGAAAGCCCCCTAATTTTCAGAACCTTATAACCGATTGCTTTAATACGGCTGAAGCCGAACCCGCTTTCAGCTCTGAGCGCTCAGAATAAAAGTGAAACCAACCCCAAGCCGAGGTTCATGCTAATGAAAAAATATTTATTATACGCCGCTGCAATAACGCTTTCAGCCTGCCTTTCAACCGGATGCACGGGCAATTCAGACGCCAATCCCGGGCGCATTTATCTGGAGCCGGAGGCGTCCCGCCCCGTCGGCGAGCTGGCCTTGGAACTGCCGGCCAGACCTTTGGACGAAACCGCCTCCGTCAGGCTGTATGCCTGCGAAAACGGCGTCAGATCTCTGGCAAAAGACTTAAATTATCCGGCCCGAAGCGTCACGCCCCAGCAAATTTTGGCGGAGCTTCCCGAAAAAGGGCAGTATTACCTGGAAATAGCTCTGCAGGAAGATTCCGGCCGCCGCAGCCTGTACCGCGCCGAGCTTAAAGAAGGCGAACTGAAGATCCTCCGCTAGCCGCCCTCCTCTGCCGCAAAAAAAATGAGTCTGCCGAACGGTCGTATCCGGCAGACTTTTTTTTGCGTACGCAAATATGCAAAATCAGATTTTTGATTAGCTTACAGCAGCAGTCTTCCCTTTTTACGGCGCTGAGCGATCCTCCAAAATCGCCCTGAAGACCTCCGCCAAATCCTCGGCAATCGTCTGGCGGCACTCCGGCTTAACTAGCTTGGCGCCGTCCCGATAATTGGTAAGAAAAGCCATTTCAATTAAAATAGCCGGCATATCCGTGTGACGCAGAACATAGAAGCCGTCGCGTATATTGCCTATCCAGTAAAAGCCCAGATTCCCCAGAGCGTTGGCAAAGTAAGCCGAAAGCTCGCGATCCTCGGGTTTGTACCAATAGACGCTGCTGCCGTGCACGCTCGTATAGACGTTGGCGTTGCAGTGCAGGCTGATAAAATAATCGGCTTCAGCATTGTTGGCCACATCGCAGCGGCTCTGCAGCTCCACCTTATCGGGCGAGCCCCTCCAGCTCACATCCCGGTCGGTTTCGCGGGTCATAATCACGTTAATGCCCATTTCCTCCAGCAGGTCGCGCAGGCGCAGCGCCACGTCCAGGGTAACTTCCTTTTCGCAGACTCCGAAATGGCGGCTTCGGCAGCCGGGATCTCCGCCGCCGTGCCCGGGGTCGAGAACTACGGTCAAAGGCGCCGCCTCAAAGCGGCCGACAAATCCGCTGCCGCTGAGGTCTTCAGAAAGCTCCGAGCCGTCCCTGACAATTTTAATCCTCAGCAGATATTCGTCTGCGTCTGCGTCTGCCGAAAAACTGCAGCCCTCCTGCAGAGTAAATTCGACGCTGCCCACGGTCAAGCCGCCGCAGTAATACTCTCCGGCGCTGAAATCGCTGAAATAATCGCCCGTACCTCCGCCGGCGGCGGCCAGACCGTGCACCCCTATGACGTCCGCTCTGACCTTGCGGCAGTTCTTGCAGTACGACCAGACATATTTAAAAGGACCGTCGGCCCCAATACTGATAACCTCAGCCCCTCCCTGCGCAGAGCCGCCCTCTTCGGACCCGGAGCCGTTCTCAGGCTCAGTCTTGTCTATTCTGAGGGAACGGAGGTTTACGTCCTCTCTCCCGTTCCGAGCGCGATCAAAGGTCAGAACTTTGGCGATCACCACCTGCCGGGTATCGACGCCGCGCTGAATTTTGGGGGACCAGCAGTCGTCGGTTATAAAGGTAAGAAGAAGATCCGAGCTGTTGTCCTTGGCAAGCCCCGCTTCAAGATCCACGCAGTTAAGGTGGAGTTTCAGCGCTTCTCCCCAGGCAGAATTTTTAAATCTAAGAACAATTCTGTGAGGCGCGGTGTCTTCTACCGTATAATTAGGTTTTGAATCCGTGTCAAAAATTAAGCGCGTGCCCAGACTGTTGTTGACAACCTTAGGAGCGCAGATCAGATGCAGAAGCTTCAGATCTTCTCCGGGGCTGGCCGCTTCCGCCATAAAGCCGAGCAGATAGATAAAGAGATCGGCAGTCATAGCATGCCGGCCGTTTATCATTTTCAGACTGCCGCCCACATTTTTCTCGCCGCCGTCTGAAAACCGTATGTCTCCTTCGCCTTCCGCCGTGATCTGAAGCTCCTTGCCGAAAACCATCAGGGTTTTGCCGTTGGAAGACCAGCTGAAGCGCCGGCCGGAAAGGGATATCAAGCTCTGAGCATCCTCGTCGTCCAGATCAAGGTATGCGGTTTTCCCGGCAGTCTGCGGCTCCGAATCCTCTTCGCCGCCTTCTTCCGCATAGAGAAGGCTGACAGGATATTTCTGACCGTCAAGCACAAAGACCTGAGCGTCTCCGTCGGCCCGAGCCGGCAGAGAAACCGCCGGCAGAAAGCACAGGACAAACAATAGCAAAAACAATTTTTTCATCAGCATAGAATATTACAACCGCAAGGTATTGATTAAATATAAGCTTCGCTTTTAACAAAAAAAGCTGCAGTCACTTTTAAAAACCGGAGTTTTTAAACCCCGCCCAGGTCTGCAGCGCCGCTGCTTTCAGTACGGGGAAGCTCTCCCCCCGGCCCGATCCGCCGCGCCAAAGCATATGTCGAGTCCGTCCGCTGCAGGACAAGCCCGCCCGCACGCACGCATCGGGTTCTGCAGACGGGGAAATACTCTTTCGCATTTTCCAGGCTTTTTTCCCTTGCCGACAGCGGCAGAGAACTCTGCATACCTGCAGTTTTCACTGAGCGGACAAAGCTTAAATCCGCCAGGCAATTAAATACTTCAGGCGGCCGCAGCATTATTATAAAGACACTTGATATACATCTGCCGAACAAGCGTCATTCCTGAATAAAAAGCGTGTAATTTCTGCACTATCGGCAAGTTAAGCAAAAACAAGCTTTAAACATACATGCATTGCACAGGTTTTGTTCTGCACTGAAGCGAGCGCCGTGAGCGAAGCGCAGCCGCTGAGCGAAGTGCAAAACAAAACCGACATAACGAATAATGCATACATGTTCTAAAGATTCTTCGCTGCGCTCTCAATGACAGCGTAAACATTCTCAAGCATATGCAGACAAGCTATTATGCCGTTTTTGGCAAAATATTGCCTTAACTTAATGACAATGGCAATTTTTGCGTCATTTTTCAGAAAAAATCTTCAGCGGCCAAATTGTTAACAATTTTTCAAAAAATAATCCCTTAATAACAACTAAGAAATTTGGATAATTAAATTGGTACATGTGGCTTACTTAGCAGACTTGCTTCCGTTCGTGTCACAGCCTTAAGAAAGATTTATTTAATTTCTGACAGGCATTGACGCGAAAATGCTCGATCTGCTCATGCCGAACCCTTATTGCAGCCTGCTGTAATATAGAAACCTTATGTGCTTCAGCGGAAACCTCCGCGGCTATCCTAATAAATAAGCATTAAAGCCATTGTTCAGTTCATTGGACAGCAAGAATAAACGCTATCGATACGATAAGTTTCTGCAGCTTTCTTGCGTTTCTGCAGAACTTAAAACATCCGCCATAAACGCTCGAGAAGTGGATATAAAAAAATGGCTTCAGCATATAAGAAAAAAATCGCCCTAGTTATTCAAAATTTTTTTAAAAATAACAACTGGCGATATGAATTTAATAAAGACGATGGAACTATCGTCTTCAACCTTACGATGAAGAACAAGGCGGAGGGCTTATGGAACGTAATTGATCTGCAGGATAACGGGTACAGCGTTTACGCGTTATTTCCCCTGCATGCCAATCCGGACAACCATGAGCAAATGAAAGATATTTCGGAATTTTTAAACCGAGCCAACTTCGGGCTCATAGACGGAAATTTCGAGTTTGATTTCAGCAGCGGCGTAATCCGCTATAAGATACACGTCTCGTGCCAAGACTCTATGCCTTCGCCTGAGACAGTCGAATACAGCCTCCGCAGACCTCAGGAGGTTTCACACAGATATGCCCCCGGAATAATTGCGGTTATGCTCAACGGCATGCCTGCAGCTGAAGCCGTAAGCTTCTGTGAAGTCAACGCTGAAGAAGACAAAGATTGGGACGAGAAACCGGATAAAGAGCTCCTTAAGTATCTTTACTCCAGTTTAGATATTCAGACAGAATAACGGGCTGCTCTGAGGGCTGCGGCCTGAAGCGCGGTCCCGATAAACCGATAATAAAAAGGACTGCCGCATTGAGAAATCAACGCGGCAGTTTTTTATATGCGTTTTTCTTATAAAATTAAAAGCGATGAAGCCTTCTTAAGGCTGCAAAATAAAAAAGAGCAGAAAAACTGCCCTTTATAAATTGGTTGCGGAGGCAGGACTTGAACCTGCGACCTCCGGGTTATGAGCCCGACGAGCTACCAACTGCTCCACCCCGCGATATATATTTCTTCCGCCTGAATACATGTTTCAAGCGCAGAGAAATTATACATGAATCGGTAATATAAGTCAATACCCTTATCGAATTTTATTTTAAAATAACGCCCTTGGCCGTGCCGCCCAGAACTTCGTCGGGCTTGCCGTCGCCGATAATGCAGCCGTCCTTAAAGAGCACGATCCTCTTGCACATGACCGCTACCTCGGGCTCGTGAGTCACCATGACGATGGTCAGGCCCTGCCGGTTAAGCTCCTGGAAAAGCTCCAAAACCTCCTCGGTGCGCTTGGAATCCAGATTTCCGGTAGGCTCGTCAGCCAGAATCAAGGCGGGGTCCGTCACCAAAGCCCTGGCTATAGCCACGCGCTGCTGTTCGCCGCCGGAAAGCTGAGTGGGCACATGGTGGATGCGGCCGCCCAGTCCCACCCTTTCCAGAGCCGCCTTTGAGCGGCGGAAGCGCTCCTTGGCTTCTATATGCACTCCGGTGTAAAGCAGAGGCACCTCGACATTTTCCACCGCCGAGGTTCGGGCCAGCAGATTGAAGCCCTGAAAGACAAAGCCTATATATTTGTTGCGGATGACCGCCCTTTCATCGTTGCTGAGATTGCAGACCTCTACGCTGTTGAGACGGTAAGAACCGGCGGTGGGCTTATCCAGACAGCCTAAAATATTCATCATCGTGGATTTGCCCGAGCCCGACGGTCCCATAATAGCGACCATCTCGCCCTCGCAGACGTCCAGGTCTACGCCGCGCAGCGCCTTCACTTCCACATCGCCGCCGATAAGATAGGTGCGCGTCAAATTACGTATGGAAATAACCGACATTCCGCCTCCTCGATTATCTGTCCGAAAAGCTCTTTTATTTATTGACCGAAGCCTGCCAGAGCACCGCCGGCGCTCCTTCGATATTGATAACTCCGTTTATGGCGCCGTTTTTGAAGGAGGCCGTCCAGGAAGCCCAGCTGACTTTGGCGCCGCCGCCCAGGCGCAGCTTGATTGCGCCGGGCTCGCCTCGCACGGTGCAGCGCCCCTTCATATTGCCGGCGGCGTCGGAACTGCCGCTGAGAACGTACTCAACGCTGACAGGAATTCCGCTGCCTCCGCTGTCAATAATGCTCTCGATTACTCTGCCTTCAATGACGCCGCCGTTTATGCGCAGACGGCTGTTGACGTCGATAAACAGGCTTCCCGAACCGTCGCCGTTTTTAGCGTTGGGCTGGGACCAGTGTCCGCTGGCTTCAACCTTGCGCATGCTCATGTCCATTGAATACTTGCTAAGCTTGACCGTTCTGTCATGAGGCTTAGCGCCGCCTAAAAAAACCTTGCCGCTGCCGTTGACAATTACCGTCCTCACCGCCGTATTGCGCGTAAAAGTGACCACCGCATAAAGATAAATATTGCCGTAAGTCGGGTAATAGCTGAAGCGGATCTCGCCGTTCCAATCTTCGCTGCTGAAGTGACTGCGGGCCGAAAGGCACAGCTTTTTCGCATGCACGCCCTGCAGAGTGCGATACAGGTTCATCGCCGCTTCCTTAATATGCGGCTGCTCCCAGTTTAAAATGATATTGCGGCGCGCCCCCAAGGTCTTTAGGCCGGCATAGAACTTTTCAAAGCTGGCGCCGTTTTCCGCAAAATTATCAGCTAAATCCAAAATATTGAAGCGGTAGAAATATTTGCCGAGAGCCTTGGTTAACTCGCCGAACTGAATTTCCGGGTCGCACTCCCGAAGAGAGGGCGCCTTGACAAAACGGCTGAACAGAGACGAATCGATCTGGCCTATTACCTGCTGGCGGAAAGCAGCCTCGGGAGAATTTTCAGTCTTTATTCTCGCAGTAAGCTGCTGAGCCATGGCTATAAACAAATCCCGCATTTCATAAGAGTTTTTTGCGCTCAGGGCGCAGAGAGGCATGAAAAGCACGCAGACGATAAAGCAGCACAGATTTAAAATTTTTATCCCGCGCATATGCCGCGCCTCCTCTCTTCCTCAAAAACTCCGCGCCAAATTCCAAGCCTCTGCCGATAAAGCTTAAAAGCTGTAAACCTCATCGTCGTCAGTCTTCCTGGTATAGGAACGGCTTTTGGAGCCCGACGCGCTGCCGGGGCCTTCATAAATGGGATTGTCGTCGGGAATGGCGTAAAGCTCTTCCTCCGGTTCCTCCGTGGGAGCGATATTCACCGTTTCCTGACGTTTAGGCTGCTTTCTGGCGACTCTCCTTTTAGCGGCGCTGGCCCTGGACTGAGCGGCTTCCTTGGCCTGCTGCTCCTTATACTGACGGACCTCCTCCTGACGTCTGCGCTCCTCAGCCTCCCTGGCCGCCTGCGTTCTGTATCTGGGGCTGGAATTGAGCTTGGCCTCCTTGCGGGCTCTGGCTTCGGCGGCCTTGGCTTCCTCCTCGTGCAGGAATTCTTCCCTGGCCCTGGCAATGCGCCCGTCCGGAGAGACATAGGAAATATAGTTTTCCAAATAGTTGTCGCCGCACCTGGGATTTAAAACGATATGAATAATATTGCCGCCGCCGTCCTTAATATTGTCCATATAGATCTTATCCAAAAGGAAATCCTCTACGATTAAGCGCTCCAGAACGCTGCGCTGAGAGGCGGGGAGCTTGCTCATATCGATATCCGCAGCCAAACCGCGCCTGTGCAGCTCCTGCTTTTTGGACACACAGGAATTGCCGGCCGCGCTGAAGGTCCAGGCGCCGGAAACCGTCTTTAAGGGAATACGCACTCTGTCATTGCCGCAGTAAGTTCCCCAGCGAACCCTCAGCTCCGCCAAATATCCGGCCAGCTCAGGAAGCGCATGCCAGCACAGCTCCTTAATATCTGCGGGAACGCCGGCCGCCTTTTTCTCGGCCGCTTTTTTCTCGGCCGCCTGACGGGCCGCTTCCTTCTTCTCGCTCAGCTTGACCTTAGGCGCCGACGCGGCCTTTTTAGAGGTCTCCGGGTAAGAATCTACTCCGCAGTTCTTAAAGGAATCCTTGTCTAAAGTACACAGCATAGAGGCTGCCGCGCCATTTTTCATGTCCTCGGCGCTGTCATAGACAGGCAGTCCCCTTACCATGCTTTCATCAAAGCTTCCCGAATAATTCTGCTGCATGGAGGTTACAAAACTCTCCCCGGCCACGTAGCCCGCATAAGAGCCGATTACCTTCCAGGGATATAAGTCGGACTCGTCTCCCAGAGTCATATCTATATTGTCGGCGTTGGCCTTTTCGCCGTTAACGGTTCTTATTCCGCACAGAATTTCTCTGGAACGCTTGTTGTTCCATAAATCTATAAACTTAATATCGTAGACCTGAATGGCCTCGACCAAGCCTCGGCGGCTGGGATCGGTCTCCGAAGCAATATCCATGTTTTTAACCTGGCGCAGATAATCGTAAATGATATCGTCGGTGTTGACGACGCCGTTATGATATGCAGAAACCGCCAGATCTACCCTGTTGTCGTACTTGGAAAGCAAATATTTAAAGAAGAGAACCGTATCCTCCAGATTGCATTCCATAATCAGGCGTTCGTCCTCTACCTTGTTGGCCTTAGCCATTTCTTCATGGCGGTTACGGCATTCCGCCATCTTGGCGGCCTTATCAAGCCGCTCTGCCTGAACCTTATCGCTGCGCTCCATAGACAGACGCAGACGGGCCGCCTCCTCCCGCCAGCTTTTGGCCTGCATTTCACCGTACTGGTGAGCCGTATCCACCGCTCCTGCGGTCATCTGTCCCAGCCCGGCGGCGTTGGCATAGGAGACCTTGCTGGTGTCGCCGGAATTCTCCCAGCTGACAATTCCCAGCACCGGCTCCAGTGGCACGTTCAAGGTATTGCAGATAATCCTCAGCTTAGGCTCGGCCTGTCTGGCCACGGCATGATTGTTTCTCAGATCGTGAAGGTCCGTAATATGATAAACCACATACTGGTAGCTCATTACCGCTCTGAGAACATCTTCGCTGTCCGTATCGTTATAATCGGGCAGAAATATGGCGATTCCGGTCCTGACGGTATTGGCCTCGCGGCTTTCCAGGCGGTTCATGTAATATTCATTGAGCAGAGAAGAGCCGTATTCATAAGGAGAGCTCTTTACTCTGAACTCGGAAGCGCCGCTCCTGTCGCTTTCGAGCTTACTGTCTACAGCATTGATTATTGACGGTCCGTTTTCGCTGACAGCCTTATTTTCACAGCTGCAGCCCGCCGTAAAACCGAAGCAGGAGCATACCAACAGGCCCGAAACGGCATAATACCTAAATTTTTCGGGGATCGCATAATTTCTCAGCATGTCACAGGATAAAAAACGCAGCATACTGATTTTTTTGTTAAATTTTGCTTTCTTCCTGTTTTTTAGCAAAGAGCTTCATAATTGAGCCCTTCCCCGACGCAGGAATCCGGCGTTCCGCCTTTTCCGGAGACGCAGACCGCCTATATCTGACGGACTTTTAAACCGAGAGCAAGCGGTTCTTCTGTCTGCGGAAGACCGGAAGAGACGCTGAAAACGCGCAGGAAGCGCAGAGTTCATTTATGCCGCAGGCGCAGGATTCGGGGGAAGAAGCTTTCCCGCAGCGGCAAAATGAGCTATAATTTCCTCAGCGTCAAAGAAACTTTCAGGGGGAGGGCTTTACATGAAGGCTGAAAGAGGCAAAAAAATTCAGGGCTTCTACGGAGAAGAGGCGGCCCGAAAATACCTCCGGAATTCAGGCTGGGAAATTGTTGATACCAACGTCTGCATATATTCGCAGGACCGAAGCCGAAAAATTCTGGGAGAAATTGACATTATCGCCTCAGACGGACAGACGCTGATATTTGCAGAAGTGAAATGGAGAAAGGATCATAGCTTCGGTTCACCTCTGGAAGCGGTAAACGCAAGAAAACAAAACAAGCTGCGCATTTTGGCAGAGCTGTATATGCTGAAATCTCAAAGGCAGGAAAAATATCTGCGCTTTGACGTCATAGGCATAACCGGAAGCGGAAAGAATATGCAGCTTCAGCATATAATCAACGCTTTTTAACGGCGGCAAGCCGCGCCGGCGGCCGCTCTGACGCCGATAAGCCGGGTGTCGCCCGCCCCTCGCAGGCAATACCGTTCATTTAAACCATAAAACCATAGATTTTAAATCGGAGAAACATTATGGCCGATCTAACTATATTAGCCTCTTTAGCCACCGCCGTCGGCATAACCGCCGGCGCCAGTCTGCGGGCCTTTACCACCCTGTTTATCGTCTGCGCCTTAAATTCCGCAGGCATAATAGAATTTATTACCTACGGAACCTGGGAAGCGCAAATCGTCAACTGGCCCTATATTCTGCCGGTGCTGCTGCTGGCAGCCATAATGGAATCAGTCTGGGAATGCACCCCTTTGCTGAGCTTTCTGGACTCGGCGATTATCAGCATAATAACCCGCCCTCTGGCCGTTATAATGTGCAGCCTGGCTACCCTGAACCTGGGTTCCTACAAGCTGAACATGCTCGCCTCCATCATCATGGGCCTCTGTCTCTGCGGACCAATGATCCTCATGCGCAAATCTCTCCTGCGCAACAGCTTCGCTCTGAACGAAAAGGGCTATCTCAGACCGGACGTCTGCATTATCGAGACTCTGGCCGCCGCAGGATTAACGCTGCTGTCCTTCGTGCTGCCCTTTGCCGGCTTTGTCCTCTTTATCGCCGCCGTCATCGTTTTCTACTATAAATACACTTCCGCCGCCAAAATGCCTGCGGAATTCAACCTCCACAACACCCTGGATTCACAGGGAAAAAGCCTAAATCCCGACGACGCCGAAGCGGCCTTCTCCGATATCCGCACTCAGCCGGACAAGACTCAGCCCCATTCTTTTGCGGCCCGCTACAATACCGACGGAGCTCCGCCGGCAAAAACCAGCTCGCGCCGCCTTTAGAAAGCCGTTCTTCCTTGAGAAAGCGGCGTACAGGGGGCCGCTAAACGGAGATTTCGCCGCGCAGGGCGGCATGATGCCGATAATTTATGAGTTCAAAATCCTCATAAACAAAGCTGTCCAGCTCCTTTTTCAAAGGATTCAGACGCATGGCCGGAAGCGGATAGGGCTCGCGGCGCAGCAGCTCCTCAGCCTGGGGAATGTGGTTCAGATAGATATGAGCGTCTCCAAGGGTATGAATAAACTCTCCCGGCTTTAAGCCGCAGACCTGAGCGATCATTAGGGTAAGCAGAGAGTAGGAAGCAATATTGAAGGGCAGTCCCAGAAAGACGTCGGCGCTGCGCTGATAGAGCTGACAGGAGAGGCGGCCGTCGTTTACATAAAACTGAAAAAGCACATGACAGGGAGGCAGAGCCATTTTATCAAGCTGATCCACATTCCAGGCGCTCACCAGCAGGCGGCGGGAATGCGGTTCTTTTTTAATCAGCTCCACGGTTTGAGCCAGCTGATCTATGCCGCCTCCCTCGCCGTCAGGCCAGGACCGCCACTGATATCCGTATAT
>JAFTAM010000139.1 GCA_017458675.1 bacterium | reverse complement strand
TGCTCCGCCACGCCCACGTCCACATCATAGCCCCTGCGTATCAATTCGCAGCAGAGCACGTTTTCCATAATGTGATTTTCTTCTTGCTGACGGAAGCCGAGTTTGGCGTTTCTGAGTCCCACGTCAGTAAAGTAATACTTCAGCGGAGTCTGCAGATATTTTTTGCCCTTAACATCGTAGCGCTGGACCCTATGAATCAAAAAAGCTTCCGTAAAATAGCCGAGATACTGTTCCAGAGTCGTCGAGCTGACGCGAATTTTCTTTGCGCTCAGAAACGTATTGGCCAGCTTGGAGGGATTGGTAAGAGAACCTGCTGAGGAAGCGACGACATTAAGCAAATCATCAAGCGTCTCAGCCCCATTGCGGACATGATAACGCTCAAGCACGTCCTTTAAATAAGTAAGCCGAAACAGATCGCGAAGATACCGGTTCTTTTCCTCATGAGTCTGCAGAGCCGGAATCACGGGCATACCGCCGTAAGTGCAGTAATCCGGCCACGCGCTTCGTTTATCCCCTTCATACTTTTCACAGAATTCGGCAAAGGAAAGAGGATAAACGCGAATTTCGTCCCCGCGATCCCGAAACTGAGTGAGAACATCCGCGGAAAGCATTTTTGAATTGCTGCCGGTAATATAAACGTCGGCGTTTTTTATCTTCATTAAGCCGATTACCACGTCGACAAAGGTTATTTCAGCATCCCCGCCGCCTGTATAAGGGTTCTTTATATCCGTCACAAACTGAATCTCGTCAAGCAGTATATAATACCGCTTTGATTGATCCTTAATCCGCTCGCGTATATATTTATCCAATTCGATAGGATTGCGGTATTTCATATTGGATAATTCATCCAAAGCCAGCCTGATTATCCGCTCGTCTTCAACGCCGCTCTCACGGAGATATTTGACAAACAGTTCAAAGAGCAAATAGGATTTTCCGCAGCGTCTGAGACCGGTAATAATCTTTACTCTGCCGTTGTTCATTCTGCTGATGAGCTTTTGCATATACTGCTGCCTGGCAAATTCCATATTTACACCGTCCGCAAGATTTTACAAAGAATTTTTGCGGCAGCCGCAAATTTCCTTTGCAAATTGGCGGGTAATAGCACAAGCAGCCCGATTAGAGCAGTCCGGCTTGACGTATGTGTTTGGAAGACCCGCAGGATTCTTCGCAGGGGAATGTTTCCCGTTATATTCTGAGCGAAGCGAAGGAACTGTGAGTGACAGTAAAGAGCGGGCCAGGACGACTATTAAGAGCGGACCAGGATGGCGGAAACACTTGTCATTCTGAGCGAAGAATCTATACGCTACAACATAGATCCTTCGCCTGGCGGCTCAGGATGACAAGAGAAAAAACGGCTCAGGATGACGCAAACTCTGTCATTCTGAGCGAAGCGAAGAATCTATGCCCTACAATAAAGGGCGGCCCAGGACGACGAAAAAGAGCGGCCCAGAATAACAAAAAAAGTTAATTATTTAATCTTCACTCTGGCATTAGGCCATTTTTCTGCTATTATAAACAGCGGGAAAGACATCTGTCTTACTGGTGGTCACTCTCTGTTTCCTTTTGGGTCGGCAAGATTCCATTTGGAAAGGAGGTGATGTCTATGACTAAAGAAGACTTATTCTTCGTTTTCTTTATGTTATGGTTTTTAACTGACGGCTTCAATCCGTCTTTCTTAAAAACCGCCGTCGCTTCCGCTTATACTTATTTACGAATTTATTTCGGTAAGTAAAAGCCGAGACGCCCACCTAAAAGCTATCATGCGTGGACGTCTCTCTTTTTAAGACCCAAAAGGTTTTATACTGAGAGGCAGCCGCCAGACGCTACAAGACGGATGCCTTTCTTTTTTATGCTTATATTTTAGCCTTTATGCCTGCTCTTGGCAAGAGCTCAGCGGAAGAAACAGGCAAGGTGAAGATTTAAGATTTTAGATTGCTATACGGAAGGCAGGACGCACAGGACCGGGGAGTGTCAAAAAACTTAAGTCGCCAAGTCCGTAACCGTCGTGTAATAACTTCGCGGCGAAACTGCAGTTCACGATCGTACGGACCCAATAAAACGACTTACCATTCAAATCCCCGTTATTAATTGGATGTACACCTTTATTGATCGCATAGTGCGTCGGTTCCGCGGCTAAATTACTTCATCAAAGAATTCAGCCACATCCTTTTCTCTCAGCACAAATATATGGTCCTCCGTGGATGGACCGGGGTAATTGTACAATTCAGTCAGCAGAATTAAATGTCGTTCGCTCTCATCAAACGCTTTCTCCATAAATTCTCCGTTCAGCCAAGCGCGCAATGTACATTCCGACCAACTTACTTTAAAAATGTTTTCAGTGTAACGCTTAGCGTCCAATATATACTCCGAAACAACCAGCAGACTGTCGCTGTCGCGGCGCAGCACCAGCCAGCGTATCGGCTTTTCTTTGCCCTCCGGACTCTGAGGATAGCGCCCAAACTCGAAGATATCGCCAACCTGCTTATCTTTTAATCCGCCCAAAAATTCCATACAGTTTCCTCCTTCAGTCTGCGCCAGTCATTCAGAAACGCTGACTTTCTGAAACTGCCGCTGATTTATAAAATCTGATAAGTATAAAAACAATAAACTAATTATATATGCGGAATGCAAGTTTTTAATGGGCGCTTTTTATATGTTTTTACAGGCGCAGGCTGAACGGGACGCGGCAAATTTCTGGAGTGACAGCAACGCATATAGCGAGATAATGAACGTACAACAATAAAGATTCTTCGCCTGGCAGCTCAGGATGACATTATATACAAGTTAAGCGAAAACATGCTTTCGGCACACATGTATTACACAGGTTTTGTTTTGCTCTGAAGCGAGCGTCCGAAGCGAAGCGCAGTCGCGGAGCGAAGTGCAAAACAAAACCGGCATAGCGAAAACATGCAGAACATGCTTGACAGATTCTTCGCTGCGCCCAGAATGACAAGTCTGGGGCTCTCAATGGCAAAAAGGCGCTCGCAGCGACAGATAAAACACCGCCGGCACAGCCGCTGAAAGGGCAAAAAAAATCTCAGGGCGGCAGAAAAGCTGTCCGCTCTGAGACTCGGCGCGTCAAATAATCAAATTATGGATGAATGCGGCTCATCGTGCGGGGGTAAGGTATGGCTTCGCGCACATGCTCAATGCCGCAGATCCAGGCCACGGTTCTCTCGATGCCTAAGCCGAATCCGGAGTGAGGCACGGAGCCGTAGCGGCGCAGATCCAGATACCACTGATAGGCTTCCAGAGGCAGGCCGTTGTCTTTAATGCGCTGTTCCAGAAGCTTAAAATCGTCAATTCTCTGACTGCCGCCGGTAATCTCGCCGTAGCCTTCGGGAGCCAGCAGGTCCACGCTGCGGCAGACCTCCTCGCGGCCGGGCTCGGGCTTCATGTAGAAGGCCTTGCATGAGCAGGGATAGTGATGCACAAAGACGGGCTTATCGTAGCCCTCGCCTATTACGGTCTCGTCGGGAGCGCCGAAATCGTCGCCCCACTTGAAATCATGGCCCTTGCTGCGCAGGTATTCGACGGCGTCGTCATAGGATAAGCGCGGGAAGGGCGCTTTGATGGCCTCCAATTTGGAAATATCGCGGCCTAAAGTTTTAAGCTCAGGCAGGCGGTGTTTCAGGACGTTAGCCACCACGTGGCTGATCATCTGCTCCTGAATCTCCATGCAGCCGTCCAGATCGGTGAAAGCCATCTCCGGCTCCACCATCCAGAACTCGGTGAGGTGGCGGCGGGTCTTGGATTTCTCGGCTCTGAAGGTGGGACCGAAGCAGTAAACCCGGCCGAAGGCCATGGCCGAAGCCTCTCCGTAAAGCTGGCCGCTCTGGGTCAAGTAAGCCTTGGTATCGAAATAATCGGTCTCAAACAGCGTGGAGGTGCCCTCGCAGGCGCTGGGCGTCAGAATGGGACTGTCGACGCGCAGGAAACCGTTATTGTCCAGCCATTCGCTTATCGAGCGCATAATCTCAGCTCTGATGCGCAGAACGGCGTGCTGACGCATCGAGCGTATCCACAGATGGCGCACGTCCATTAAGAAATCGACGCCGTGCTCTTTGGGAGTAATGGGATATCCCACCGAGCCGGAAATAATGTGCAGGTCCTCGATGCCGATCTCATAGCCGCAGGCCGAACGCTCGTCTCTGTGGACCGAACCTAAAATTTCAAAGGAGCTCTCGGGAGTGAGCGTCTTGGCAGTCTTAAAGACTTCTTCGGGAGCCTCGCCCTTGACGGCTACCGCCTGAATGGTGGACGTGCCGTCGCGCATCTGCAGAAACAGAATTTTACCGCTGGAGCGCATGCGGCGCAGCCATCCCTTGACGACCACCTTTTCATCAACGTATCGGCCTATGTTTTCCAGCCTTACATAAGGGTAATCTTTCCAGGCGCTGGGAGTTTCTTTCATAGGATACACCTCTTTTTTTTCAATTTAACAATAAAAAGACAAAAATCGGTCCCTTGCTGCAGGACAAGCTTATTAGTTCATTATTAGGCCAGCCGCCCGGGAGGAACGCGCCGCCCGGGAGGCGCTCGCCGACCTATATGAGCGGCAGAACAGAACGGCGGAACTCGCCGGCTTTATCCGGCACAATGACAGCGCCGCCTGCTCAAAAGACAGCGCTGCAGGCCAAAAACAGACAAGGCAGACTACTCTGCATGCTCGACTACCGGTTCCGGTATAGGCTCAATGGCCGGTGCGTCGGAAGGAACGTCGGGCAGCGAAACGCCGGGATCCACGGGAACAGATTCCGGAGCGGGAGCAGGCTCGGCGGGAGGCAGATCCTGAGGCTGAGGCGCTTCTCCGGGGAAGACCGTTTCGGGCAGAGGCTCCGTCTCCGGAGACATATCTATGCTCTGCGCATCTTCGGAAGAAGAATTTATGGTTACGTCGTCCCACTCCTGAGGTCCGTTGTCGTCAATGACGGTATTGACAGGAGTGGGAATATCGGCAGGATTTTCTTCCTTCTTTTCGTCCTTGTCGCGCTCTTTATAGGGATCCTTCTTGGCGCTTTCGACCATGGTTTCCGACAGCTTGACGCCGCCGTGAACGGGACAGAAGTTGGAAGGAATCTCTGTCGAGCGGTAATAGGCCTTGTAGGTGTTGGGACAGGTAGCGTTGGCGCGGCATTTGGATTCGCTGCACATGAGCACCGAAACCATGTTGGCGTTGGGCTTGGGGAACTCCTTAGCCGGCTGATTGCGCAGAGCGTAACTCATTATCGACTTCCAGATGGGCGCGGCCACATCGCCGCCGTAGGCCGACCACATGCGCGCATAATTGTCGTTGCCCACCCAGACCGAACAGGTGTACTGAGGGGTGAATCCCACGAACCAGCAGTCGCGGTGATCGTCGGTCGTACCGGTCTTGCCGGCCACCGCGCGCCCGGGAATGGCCGCTCCGTAGCCGGTGCCGCCTTCGACCGCGCTCTGCAGCATCGAGCACATCGTATAGGCCGTATATTCGGAGAGAACCTCCTCCTGACGGGGGAAAGTGTTGTCCTCAATGACGTTGCCGTCGCGGTCGTAGATCATCTTGACGGCGCTGGTTTCAATCTTCATGCCGCCGTTGGGCAGACAGGAATAAGCCGAAGCCATTTCCAGAGGCGTCACTACCGCCGAGCCCAGAGCCAGCGAAAGGTTGGGCTCCAGACGCTCCCGGATGCCCATATTGTAAGCATATTTGATGACGCGGTCGGCGCCTACCATCGTCAGCAGACGGACGGCCACCACGTTGCGGGACTGCATGAGAGCGGTGCGCATGGGGATATTGCCCAGGAAGCGCCCGTCGGAGTTCTTGGGAGACCAGGTCTCGGTATCGGAAACCTTGTAAGTGATGGCGTTGTCGGATACCATGGTATCGGGACCGTAGCCGGATTCGACGGCGGTAGTATAGACAAACACCTTAAAGCTCGAACCGGGCTGCCGGCGAGCCTGCCAGGCGCGGTTGAACTGGTTCTTCTGAGACCAGCCGGCGCCGCCCACCATAGCCCGGATAAATCCGGTGCTGTTTTCAATAACCACCGAAGCGGCGCTGTCGGCATTGTACCAATTCTTGTTTTGGGCGATATGAGTTTTTACGATTTCCTCGGCCTTTTTCTGCAGATCGAGATCGACGGTCGTATAAATCTTCAAGCCGCCGCGGTAGAGCATATCCTCGCTGTAGCGGGAAGTGAGCTCCTTGAGAACGTAGGTAGTAAAATAAGGAACCTTTAAAACCTGGAACTCGGTGCGCCCCTTGTTGGCATATTTCATGCCCTTCTTAAGCTTGTCGGCGGCGTCGCGGTATTCGTTAGAGGAAATCATCCCCAGCGAAAGCATGCGCCCCAGAACTTCCAAAGCGCGGTGAGCGGCCGCCTTTTCGTCAACCAGAGGCGAATAATAGCTGGGAGACGCCGGCAGACCGGCAATAATGGCCGACTGCAGAACTGTCAGATCGGAAGCTTTGGTGTCAAAATAGGTAGAGGCCGCCGCCTGTACGCCGTAAGCGCCGGAACCCAAATAGACATAATTCAGATAGAGCTCCAGGATCTCGTCCTTGGTAAAATTCTTCTCTATGCGCAGAGCCAGAATAGCCTCGCGGATTTTGCGGTTGAAACTGGGATCGTCATTTAAAAAGAAAGCGCGGGCCAGCTGCATGGTGATGGTCGAAGCGCCCTGGTGAATCTCGCCGTGAGAGCGGTAGAGGTCCAGGCCGGCGCGCAGCACGCCCACCGGATCGACGCCCATATGATCGTAAAAGCGGGAGTCTTCAATGGCCAAAATCGCATTGCGCATATTTTTGGAAATTTTATCCAAAGGCACCCAGGTGCGGTTTTCCTTGAACAGCGTAGCGATAACCTGACCGTCGGAAGAATACAGCTTAGTCGTTTCCGCCGGCTCGTACTGAGTCAGATTGCGGACGTCGGGAAGCCCCTTGGAATAGTGGATAAAGACCACATAACCTGCGGTGCATCCGGCCAGAATGATTAAAAAGACCGTAAAGAAACAGAACCACAGGAATTTGCCCAAGCAGGCCAGACCGGCAAAACGGCCTCTCTGCTTCTTTGGCTTTTTAGTTGAACCGGCTTCTCCGGTTCCCGCTGCAGCTGAAGTTTTTCTGGTTTCACTCATGGCTTATATGTATATCCCTTTGCCCTTGGCCTCTTGTATCTCCGCAGGAATACCGACGGTCAAAGCTGCGCTGAAATAACGTCAGTCCTTGCCGCCGTCGGCCTGCTCCCCGCCGCCGTTCTCCGAACCGGCGGACGAACCGCTTCTGAAGCTCTTGTTGGTTTCGCTCAGCAATCCGTAAACCAGACTGCGGGCGCGATCATCGTCGTAATCGCCGGCTAAATCGGCGCAGCTCTGGACCACTCGCTTGGCGGCGTCCGCGTCGCTGAGCTGCGCGCGCTCAGCGGCAGCTTCCCCGGCAGATCTCTCGCCTTTCGCAGCGGCCTCGCCGTCGGCGCAGACCTCTTCCCGAGCCAGATCTCCCTTTAATTTATTCAGCGCGTCCTGCCTCAGACAAAAAACGCCCAGACGCAAAATGGCGCGGTCAACGGAGACCAGGCGGTCTATATCCCAATTGCAGGTGATATGTTCGGCAATAGCCTTATCAATTTCAGCGAGATTATTGATAACTCCGTCAAAAAGATAAGCGACCAGCCTGCATAGCTCGGCGTTGGCCTTATCCAAATAAAGAGTGTCCTGCAAAATCACTTCCCGCACCGCGTTTTCTTCTTCCCTGCGTTTACTTTCATCCAGGGAAAAAGCGGCCTCGGCATAACTCACCTCGCGCTGATACAGAGCCTGCATGGTCAGCAGCAGCGCTCTTCTCAGCGGAGAGCTGACTTCGGTGCGATAACGGATGAAATCGTCCTCTTCCGGTCCCGAAGAGCTGAAGCCGCCCTCGCGGTCATATTCCTCGCGCATCTTAGCCGCTTCTATTATCGACCTGCCCAATATTTTAAAACTGTTAGCGTCATCCATACTTGAAGATAACCGATCTAATATAAAGATCTGCTGTCGCTTTCTGAAAACTGTCAATTAAACCTTAGAGAGTTTGTCAAAAGATTGCAAATCCTTCTGAAATACCCCTGAGCAAACCCTATCAAGGCCGGCAAAATCCTTTTTGATTTCGATATCCGCAAAACCGGCCCTATCCATGAGCTCCCGGCAGCTCCGTCCCTGCCCCGCGCCCATCTCCAGAAACAGCGCTCCGCCCTGCCGAAGATACTGTCCGGCCTGAGCGATAATGCGCTTAATAACGTCCAAACCGTCTGAGCCGCCGAAAAGCGCCCGGGAAGGCTCAAAGCCTTTGACGCTCTCCTGAAGTTCCAGGCCGTCGCCGCCGTTCAGGCCCACATAGGGCGGATTGGCCGCAATTGCGTCGAAGCGTCCCTCAATCTGCTCAAAGAGGTCTCCGGAACGCCAGCAGACGGCGCCGCTCCAATCGCCGCTGGCGGGCGCGGCCTCCCGCAGACAGGCTAAGCCCAAACTTCTGCAGTTCGCTTCAAAATAAGGAAACGTCTCCAGGGAGATATCCTGAGCCCAGACTTCGGCTGAAGGCAGCTGCTTTTTAAGGCTTAAGGCCACGCAGCCGCTGCCGGTGCATAAATCCAGAATTCTGAGCGTTCCTGCCCGCTCAGCCCCGTCCCGCGGCTGCCCGCCGAGACGCCGGCGGAGATATGCCAGGGCCTAATCTACCATAAGCTCGGTTTCCGGACGGGGGATCAAAACGCCGGGGCCGACCTTAAATTCCAGTCCGTAAAAGCCGCGGCTTCCGGAAATA
>JAFTAM010000138.1 GCA_017458675.1 bacterium | reverse complement strand
TGGGCGCATCATGTTTCGGCGCCAGAGGCCCTCTGGTGGCCTTCAACATTTTTTTAAAGAGCAATAATATCGACGCTGCCAAAGCCATCGCCCGCAGAATCCGGGCCAGCAGCGGAGGCATGGCCGGCGTCCAGGCCTTAGGCTTATATCTGCCCTCTATCGATCAGGCCCAGGTTTCCATGAATATTACCGATATAAAGGCCGCCCCCCTCCATGCGGTCTTTGCCGCCGTCAGCAGAGAAGCCGCCGCATTGGGCCTTGAGATCGACAGAAGCGAGCTGATTGGGGTTCTGCCCATTGCCTCTGTCTGCGGAGCCGCCGCCGAAGCCCTGAAGCTTCCCTGCCTGCAGAGCTCCTGCTTTATTGAGGACGGAGTCTGCCGGTTTGTAAATCGGTGATCATATTTTTGTTGTTCTGAGTCTTCTTATTATTTTGAGTACAGCGAAGAATCTTTCTTAATATTTTGCATGCGTCTCGCTCTGTTTTATTTTGCTGTTCAATATGTTGTCTGTTAGCCTTGAGCGAAAGGCGTCCGCCGGAATTACATGCTTTTGCCGGCTTGAAGGCTTGCCTGCAGCCGGGTAAAATGTTAGCGAAAGGGATCAATGAGCAAGGAGTAAGTAAATGGCGGCTCTCAATATATTAATAGGCGGCGAAAGCTTTAAAGAAATAAGAGAAAATAACTGCTGTTACGTAGATAAAACCTCGATTTTGGAGGAGATGCTCAATGCCTCTCTTCCGAAGGTCTCTCTGATTACCCGTCCGAGGCGTTTCGGCAAGACGCTGAACATGACTATGTTTCGGGAGTTTTTCGATATCGGCAGGGACAGCCGCGCCTTGTTCGAGGGACTGGCAGTTTCCCGAAACGCCGGATTATGTGAAAAGTGGATGAATCGGTTTCCCACGGTTTTTATTACTCTTAAAGGCGTGGAAGGTCGAAACTACGATTTGGCCTGCGGCCGCATGTCCAGCCTGCTGCAGTATTTGCTTAAAGAACACGCTTATTTGCTGGAAAGCGACAAAACCGATATCGACGATAAAGAGAAGCTGACGATAATAAAAAAGGGGGAAGGTTCGGAAAAGGATATGACTGAAGCTCTGCAGATTCTCTGTTCAGCTTTGGAGGCTCATTGGGGCAGGCCGGCAATTCTCCTCATTGACGAATACGACGTGCCGATCAGCTGCGCCGAGCAGAACGGCTATTATAAAGAGATGGTTGGCTTTATGCGCAATATGCTGGGCTCGGCTCTGAAGACAAATTTTTCGCTCAAATTTGCGGTGCTGACCGGCTGTCTGCGCATTGCCAAAGAAAGCATATTTACCGGTTTAAACAATTTTAAATGCTATGGCATATCCGACGTTCAGTTTGCCGACAAATTCGGCTTTACCGCCGAGGAAACTGACTGGCTGCTGAATACGGCGCGTCTCTCCGATAAAAAAGTCCTGATGAAGGAATGGTACGACGGCTACCGCTTCGGAAACATATCGGAAATATACTGTCCCTG
>JAFTAM010000137.1 GCA_017458675.1 bacterium | reverse complement strand
CCGAAATAAATACTGGCAAAAATCCTTGCTTGGCATTAAAATATGGTTGTTTTAGGTTTTTCATTTTAAATTATTTCTAACACAAAAAGGGGTCACCTGGATTATCCAGATGACCTCTTTTATTAAGACTGTTTTTTCACAGCCCCTTTTTGGTCGGAGTGCGCGGATTTGAACCGCGGGCCTCTAACGCCCCATGCTAGCGCTCTATCCAAGCTGAGCTACACCCCGACGCATTGCTTTGTATCAATGTTCGGTGATTTTAGCAGTTTTAGGCAGAAATATCAAGACCTTTGACGAAAATAACAGGATATTTTTATTCGCCCCCTCAGGCGGGCGTCTGCACCGGTCTCTGCGGTTTTGTTAAGAGCAGCGGCGCCGGTCTGAGTTAGTGAATAATCTGCCGAACGGGCGCAGCAGGCAAGCTTGCCTGCGCAAGGCGGCGGCGAAACGAGGAATTCGGATATGGACAGCGGTTTATATAATTTAATAAAAGCGGGAAGAGGACAGATCCCCTGCGATCTGCTCTTTGTGGGCGGCTGGGTTTTAAACGTCTTTACGCGCCGTTTTGAGAAGAAAAATGTGGCCGTTTACGGGGGAAAGATTGTCGGTATTGACGAGCCGGACTCGCCCAGAGAGGCTGTAAAAACAGAGGATGCGACCGGCAAATATATCGTGCCTTCCTTTATCGACGCTCATGTTCATTTAGAGTCTTCGATGCTGACCCCGGAATTTTTTGCGGAGGCGGTGCTGCCGCGCGGCACGGGCTGCGTCGTTGTCGATCCGCATGAATATGCCAACGTCGTCGGCGTTGAGATTATCGACTATCTGCAGAGAGCGGCGGAGGTTCTGCCTCTGGATATTTACATCAATATTCCTTCGGGAGTTCTCTGCAGTCCGTTTGAGCATAACGGGGCCCGTCTGGATTCTCCCGAGATAAAGGCTGTCTTAGATAAAAATTATCCCAACGTCATCGGCCTGGCTGAATTTATGAATGTTCCGGGAGTTCTCAGCGCCGATCCTGAGATATTGAAAAAGCTGGAAGCGGCCGAAGGCCGCCATATCGACGGCCACTCTCCTTTTCTCACCGGCAGGGACCTGCAGGCTTATGTCTCCGTCGGCATCAGGACCGACCATGAGTGCACGACGGCGGAGGAGGCTATGGAGAAGCTTTCGCTGGGCATGTATGTGATGATCCGCGAGGGCTCCTTTACCAGAGACGTCAAAGCGCTCTATCCTATTGTCAATGAGGCTGTGCTGGACCGCCTGCTTTTATGTACTGACGATCGCGAGCCCGAGGATTTGGCCGACGAGGGCCATATCGACTTCGTCTGCCGCAAGCTGATCGATCTAGGCGTGAAACCTGAACATGTCTTCATAATGGCGTCCTGGAACAGCGCCCGCTGCTTCGGTCTTTCCGGCAGAGGCGCCATCGCTCCCGGCTATAAGGCCGATTTTAATATTTTGGAGGCCAAGGACGGCAATTTCTCGGAATTTAAAGCCGACAGGGTCTATATAGACGGGAAATTGATTGCCGAAGGCGGCAGATATCTCGGAAAAACCGAGCCTGTCGATTTAGGCGATTTAAAGAAAAATTCCGTAAATGTCAGCGATAAGCTCTCTGAGGAGGACCTGCGCTTTAAGGTTGAGGAAGCGGGACGTTACGAGGTGAAGGCTATCGGCGCTATTCCCGACGTCATTATTACCGAAAGCTTAAAGCACACCCTGGAGGCCTCGGCCTATACCGACGCGCAGGGACTCACAAAATGGGAACTTAAGGCCTCTTCCGCCGAAGATATTTTAAAAATTGCCGTCATAGAGAGGCATCATGCCTTAGAAAATGTCGGTTTAGGCTTCATTAAAGGCTTAGGCATAAAAGGCGGAGCCATCGCCTCCAGCGTGGCCCACGATTCGCATAATATCGTAGTCGCCGGCGACAGCGATGCGGATATGTGGGCCTGCGTTCAGGAACTGAAGAGAATCGGCGGCGGTCTGGCCGTCGCTTCCCAAGGGCAGGTTAAAGCCTCGCTGGCGCTGCCTGTATGCGGCCTGACCGTCAATGCGCCCTTGGAGGAGGTAAGGAGCAAGATCGATATTTTATACCGCGAGGCCGAAAAGCTTCATTCTTCGCTGAAGCGTCCCTTTATGTGCATGGCCTTTATGGCGCTTACGGTAGTTCCTCATTTAAAGATCAGCGATATGGGCCTTTTTGACGCCGATAATTTCACCTTGACGGAAGCGGCGGGAAAACTTTAAGGAGCGATCCGTCTGTTTCGGCCGGGCAGCGTCTGCGAAAGCGGACTGCAGAGGCGCTTTGCGGAGAAATCGCAGCATTTGAGTTTGTCTTCCTGAGCCTTCGGCAAAAGAGCTTTACTGTAAAAGGAGATAAGGCTTTGCGCTGCGCCGAGAACGGCGGCGCGCGGGGGAGTCTGCGCCGTCTTTCCGCCGGCAGGACTTGCCGGCCAGCTTCGTCAAAGCTTAAAATATTTTGAAAAAAGGCAGGAGATTGCGTTTTTTATAACACAATAGTTCGGCATGAGTTTAGACTTTTTAAATGATATTTCAGCAGTAGGTTTAGCTACTTTAATTATTCTGATTATCTGTTCGGTTATAGTTGTCAGCGTAGTTATAGAGCGCATTTATTTTTACAGGCGCAGCGTTATCGATCACAACTGGCTGCATTATTATGTCTGCAAAGAGCTGAGCGCGGGAAATGTGCACTCGGCCTTTGAATTTGTCAGCGATTTAGGCGGCCTGCTGCCCAGAGTATTTGAGGTGGGCCTGGCCAGAGCGGAGCTCCCTCAGGAGATCGGCGACGCGGCCATGGAGAACAGCATTAACGAACAGCGTCTGCTTCTGGAAAAGCGCATTCCCATTATCAGCACTATTGCGGTAATCGCTCCCTTTATCGGTCTGTTCGGAACGGTAGTGGGTATTATGAATACCTTTGAGGCCGTGGCCAGCAAGGGACAGGCCGGCGTGGCCGTCGTTTCCGCGGGCGTCGCCGAATCGCTGGTCGCCACCGCAACCGGACTTTTTGTAGCTATCACGGCTGTAGTTTTCTTTAACTATTTCAAGACCAGAATTACCGGCATTATCGCGGATATGAATCTGGCCGCTTCCCGCCTGTCGGAAATGATGGAGCTGGTGCGTCAGGGCAAGAGCTTCCCGGCTGATTTAACGATTAAAGAATAACGTCAGCAGTAAAATGTCAAAGAGCATGAGGATACTTATTTAGTATGGCTATCAGCAGCGAAAATACCAACGACGGCTTTAGTGATATCAATGTAACTCCGCTGACGGACGTCTTGCTGGTGCTTTTGATTATCTTCCTCATTACCGGCGGATCGATTACAGCGCCTTCTCACGCCATTGAGCTGCCCAAGGTTATAACCAGGGAAAAGGCGGAAAACATCAGCATAGTTATCGACGTCACCCGCAAGGGAGAAACCTTTGTCGGCAACAAAAAGTGCGAAACTAAGGAGCTGTACGCTTATCTCAAAAAGCTGGCCGCCGAAAAGAAGACGAACCGCGTCATTATCAACGGCGATTCCAAGTGCGATTACGTCCATGTGGTGACGGCTATGTTCCACGCCCGCAAGGCCGGCCTGACCGATATAGCTCTGGCGACGGAAGAAAAGCCGAAAAGCGGAAAGCTGGCTGCGAAAAAGGTGTCGGTCGAGAGCGGCAAGGCGGAGGCGAAGAAGAAATGATACGCAAGAGCCGTAAGCATAGACTCGGAAAGCGCTCGTTTACCGAAGGTACCGGCGAGGTCATGGGCGAGATCAACATTACCCCCCTGACCGACGTTCTGCTGGTGCTGCTGATCATCTTCCTGGTGACGGCTACCGCCGCTTCGCAGACCGCTTTCAACATGAACCTGCCCCTGGGCTCGGCCCAGGCCAATCTGAAGGTCGTCAACGATACCGTAATTATGAGCATAGATGAAAAGAGCAACATCTATGTGCAGGAGGAAAAGAAGCCGGTGCCTCATACTTCTTTGGTCTCCCGCCTGAAGCTTTATCAGGTCAAAAAGGGAACCGATAAGGCAGCGGTGCGCGCCGCTTCCAAAACTCCTTACGGAACGGTAGTCATGGCTATAGACGCCGCCAAGCAGGCCGGCCTGGAAAAGGTGGTTCTGGTTACGGAATAGCTGATACTGTTCGGATACGATACTGTTCGGATAAAAGCTTAAGCCCTCCGGTTAGATGTCTGCCGGAGGGCTTATTTGTTAAACTTCAATGTCATAAAGTTAAGGCATAATAACGCTTAAAAAGTTACATTAGCTTGTTTTACCAATGCTTATAAATGTTTTCGCTGTGCCGGTTTTGTTTTGCACTTCGCTCCGCGCTCGCCGACGCAGGAGCTCGGACGCTCGCTTTAGTGCAAAACAAAACCTGTGTAATACACGTCTGCTTAAAGCCTGTTTTTGCTTAACTTACCGACAGTATGTTAAACTTACGCTTTTTTGTATTCCAGAAGAGCCAAGGTCAGTTTGGAAAACTGCAGCAGCGTTAATTCTTCGGGACGCTGCGAGGGCTCGATCTGCGCCGTCTGCAGAGCCTTGTCCAGGTCGCTTCGCCAGCTTGAGGCCAGAGGCTGCAGCGATTTGCGCAGCGTTTTGCGGCGCTGTTTAAAGGCGGTCTGAGTAACCTGAAAGAGCTGTTTGGGGGGAGCGGCGATTTCGCCGAGCTTTCTGGGGCGCAGTCTGATCACGGCCGAATCGACCTTGGGGGGCGGGGAAAAGGCGCCGGGCTTGACGGTAAAGAGCGTTTCAGCTTCGGCGTAGTAATTGACAAAATAGCTGAAAGCTCCGCTCTCTCGGCAGGAGATCGACTGAATGCGGTCGGCGGCCTCCTTCTGAACCATGAGGATCATCTCTTCAATGTAGGGACAGCCTTCGCTCAGAAGCTTTTCGATGATGGGAGTGGTGATGTAATAGGGGAGGTTGGCCGCCACCTTCCACTTATCTTCAGCTTTGACAGGTTCTTGCAGCGGAGCGTGAGCCGGGCGGCTTCGGCTGCTTTCCAGAGTCTGCAGCACCTGCTTCTGTTCGGCATGGGCGGAAAACAAACTGTCAGCTTCTCCGCTGTCATTGAAGAGAGGAATTCTGCCCTCAAAGAGAGCGCCGGTATCGAGCTGCAGGAAATCGCCGTAAATAATCTCCAAATTCGGATATTTAGGCAGACTTTGAACAAAATTTGCGTCTAATTCCACGGCTCTTACCAACTTTGCTTTCTTTACGAGCTCCTTGGTCAGAGCGCCGGCGCCGGGACCGATTTCCAATACCCGTGAATCAGGCTGAAGGCCGGCGGCTTCGATAATTTTTTTTATGATATTCTGGTCTTTCAGAAGGTGCTGTCCTAAGGCTGGCGGCATATTATACTCTCTTTTTCGGCAGAGCGTCCGGCGTTATAACCGGCGGACTTTGCCGGAGGGGTTTTTAGTTCCCTTAATAATGCCTCAAATTTTTTTAATTGGCAAGAGTTACAGCTTTGTTATTGAATATTTGTCAGTTTGATGTGATTTCATATTTATTTTAGATTCTGGTTCGGGACAGTATGCGTCGTATTCCTAAAGCGGGTTATTTAATAGGTTTCATTACCGTAGTCTTTCTGCTGGGGCTTATCGCTCTGGCGGGGGGACTAATTTATACGGAAAGTCTGCAGACCAATGAAAGCGTGGCCTCCAGCCTGATTACCGAAGCCTTTGAGACCTTCAGCGGTCACGACGGAAGCCGCCCCTTTAAAGGGAGCGACCGCATGAATATCCTATGCCTGGGCATTGACTACAACCGCGATTCCAAGGGTATCGCCTACACGAAGGGCGCCCGCTCGGATACCATGTTTGTGGTCAGCATCGATTCCTCCGGAAAGACTCTGAACGTTGTTTCCATTCCCCGCGACTGCTATGTCTATCTGGGCGAGGAGTACGGCTACGACAAGATCAACTCAGCTTATATGCTGGGCGGCATAGAGCTCACCCGCAAGGTCGTTTCCGATTTTTTGGATGTGCCCATTCACCATTATGTAATTGTTAAGGTGTCCGGCGCCGCGCAGTTGGTGGACGCTCTGGGCGGTCTGGTGGTCGATGTCGAGAAGGACATGGACTATGACGATAACTGGGGCGATCTGCATATCCATCTGCGCCAGGGCGAGCAGCTTCTCAAGGGCAGTCAGGCGGTCGGCTACGCCCGTTTCCGCATGGACGCTGAGAGCGACCGCGGACGCATGCGCCGCCAGCAGCAGATGCTCAAGGCCGTCATCAAGCGTTTGAAGGATCCTATGGTAGTTCTGCGTCTGCAGGCTATAGTTAAGGCCGTCAAGCAGAATGTGGAAACCGATTTGAGTCTGTCCGATATGCTGGATCTGACCTACCTTTATAAAGATTTCGACCGCAACCAGATGAAGACCGGCTACATTGTGGGCGACGACGTGGATATCAACGGCGCCAGCTGCATTGAGCCCTATGCGCCATTAAACGAAAAGACGGTCATGGAACTTCTTAAATCCCCTTCAGACCTGCGCCTGAAGGACGTGCGCATAGAGGTCCTCAACGGGAGCTTCCGCGAGGGACTGGAGGGCAAGCTCTCCGAGTATCTGAACAATTTGGGCTTCAAGGTTGTAAAGGTCGGAAAGTCGGAGTATCAGTGCGACACCACGACGATAATTGACCGCCTGGACAGCGTGGCTATCCATACCGGTCTGGAGAATCTGCTCAAATCGGACTGCGTGTATGAAACCGCTCCCAAAAAAGAAAACGATTATGCCGACGTTACGATTATTATAGGCAACAGCCATGCCGATATGTTTGCCGGGCGCTCCGAAACCGCTTCCGAACCGCGTCCGGTTTACGAAGAGTACGAAAGTCCCGCGCCTAAGGCTGAAGAAAGCTATAACAGCGATTATTATCCGAAAGCCGACGGCAGCTATTCCAATGATTCTTTCGGAGAAACGCCCTCTGAAGCTCAGCCCGAGCCTGCCGGAGAACCTGCGTACAATGTCCCCGAGCCTGCTCCTGCCGCGCCGCCGGTTCAGGAGAAAACCGAGCCTAAAGCCGAGCAGCACGAGAGCAGCTGGAAGGATAATTACGATACCGACATTCAGCTCAACGAAGCCGGCAAGGCCAGCTCGGAAATTATTGAAGTCCCTGCCGAAGAAGTCCCTGAGAGCGGAGGGAGCGGAGGCATCGAACCTGAAGCCGTTTATGACGGCGACGGCAATCCCGCAGATGTGGAACCGCAGGTGGTAGAGATAGACCATTAAAGCTCCGCCGGGCTTTTCTGCAGTCATTCTGAGCTTCTCTGCTCTCTGCCGGTTTTTTCGGTTGTCTTTGGGATTTTCAGACGTTATTGCGGGCTTCTGAGCTGACTTTCGGGGCCTTGCCTGTCATTGAGAGCGCAGCGAAGAATCTGTCAATCATGTTCTGCATGTTTTCGCTGTGCCGGTTTTGTTTGTCGCTGCCGCTCCGCGCGAAGCTGTGCTCGAATCTCCGCGTACGCGTCAAAGAATACTTTTATTAAGCATGTCTGCTGAAAACATGTTTTTGCTTAACTTACCGACGGCGCACAGACGCCGGTACGGTGAGAAAAATAAGTTTTTTCTTAATAATGAGCTTGATTTTTAGGGGTTTTGCAGTGAATTATGTTATAATAACTGCAATTAGGCTTATCAGCTAGCGGAAAGGCGGTAGTATCGGGGGATGTTTAATTTCATAGATAATTTTCTTAAAAGCAGCTTCATGCAGCAGATAAACAGCAATGAAGCGCTTAAAAATGCCTTCCAGATGCACAATGAAGGACAGGCCAATCGAAATGTGGGCTTTAATCCTTTTGCTGCCGGCGATGATTCCAATATTTCCGGCTCGGCCCAGGCGGTCAGCTTCGCCGGAGGACCTATTCCTGTGGCTTCTCTGGACGATCCTTTTGCTTCCGCAGGAACGGGACTTCCCACCGACGAGCCCAAGGGGGCTCTGTTCTTGGACGACGAGCTTTTTTCAGACGAGCTTTTCACCGGAACTAAATCTGCTCAGACCAATGTTCCTTCGGCTCAGATGGATGTTTCTGCCGATCAGGCAAGTTCTTCCGCGGTGAAATCTTCCGCTGAACTGCCGAGCGCTCCTGCGGTTCAGGCTGAGAATCTCAAATCTACTTCAACTTCTGCTTCTTCTTCCTCTTCTGTCCCTAAATTCTTCATGACCTCTGCGTCTAAATATGATGAAGGCAGCGACGTCAGACAGATGGCCGCTATGATGGAAGGGGCTGAAAACATTTCCGATGTCGATTTCTCGAAGTATACGGTTCTCAAGGGAAACAGCTCCGACAATAACATCCTTATCAGTCAGAATAAAAACGGCATTAAGGTGACCGTTGACGGACAGAGCAAGACGTTCTCTCTGACTGAAGCCAAAAAGCTCATTATTGACGGCGGCTACGGCAATGACCGTATCGTATGCGACAGCAGCGTTACCGCCAATCTGCACATCGTGGGCGGCAAAGGCAACGATAAAATTGTTATGGGCAAAGGCAACGATACCGTTATCGACAATTACGGCGCCAATGACATCAGCGGCAACGCCGGCAACGATACGATAATCGCCAACCAAAAGGATTACCTCTGGTACAGCAAGACCAACACCGGCAACAAGCTCGACGGCGGCGCCGGCAACGATTACATTGAAGGCGGCAAGGGCCACGATACCATTAACGGCGGCAGCGGCGACGATGTAATTTACGGTATGGACGGCAACGATAAGATCACCGGAAGCATCGGCAGCGATTATATCGACGGAGGCGCAGGCAGCGATAATATCAACGCCGGAATCGGAAACGATATGGTTTTCGGCGGCAAGGGCAATGATACGATCGATGGCGGCAGCGGCAAAGACGTCATAGTGGGCGGCGCAGGCAAAGATACCGTTAAAGGCGGAAGCGGCGCCGACAAGATCTATACCGAAGGCAAGGATAAGATTACCTCTGACAGCATTGACACCGTAAAAACGGTTAAGATCGCCAGCGTCCCCAAGAATATTTCCATCAGCGGCGACGATAGCTTCAAGGCTCGCGTAACCTCCGACCTGGAGGCTTTGGCCGCGACTCCTTTAGGACAGGACCTGATGAAAAGCATTGCGGCTACCGGACATACGGTAACTATCGGCAGCACTAACGGCGGCAATTACTGCGCTTTTGATACTACCGCTTATGTGAAGAGCAACGGTAAAGCCAACAGCGGCAGCAATTCTGATATCGCCTATAACCGTTCCCTCATTGACGTAGGCAGCGCTTCCTGGTCGAAGCGCCCTGCTATTGTCGGTCTCTATCATGAGATGGTGCACTCCTATGATGCGGCCAAGGGTCTTTTGGACGGTTATGCCTATAATTATAACGGAACCAGGGCCACCGGACGCAATGGCGATAACGGTCAGGTTTTAGGCGCCGAGCTTCAGGCGGTAGGCATAAATATAAATTCAGATAAGCTGAAGATGAACCCGGCGAATTTCTCCGAGAATGCCATGCGTTCGTTCTTAGGCTTAACGCAGCGTCTCAAATACTAAATGCTGTATTAAAGCTGCATACTGAATAGCTTGGATATAAAGCTCTGTACGGTTTAATTCGTACAGAGTTTTTTTATCTCTATTTGCGGAGGGTAGTACGGAGCGGACGGAATATATTTAGGCATATGCCTAATTAAAGCGGATTTTTTTTGCGAACTCAGAAGGTTTTTAGTCCTGCCTAGTGTATCATCTTTTGATAGCTGCAGATTTTGTCTGCGTTTTTGGCTAATTTTTAAAGAAAAATTAAGCTTTTTTTCTGATTAAGAAATTATAATATATACAAGTATTTCAGAGGTGCTTTTGTGTTGGTACTGCATTGTTCTTAACCTGACGCTTCATAACAGTTTTATATTCATGCTGTTATGAGCGGCGATTACAGCTATATGTTTTTTTACGTAAATGTGCAGTTTTGTGTTGGGAGTGGGAGAGAAAAGTGAACAAATACAGATTTTTAAGAGAAATGGAGTCGTACAAGACCGTTAAGGAGCTCGCGTCTGACCTCCAAAATCTCATGCTTAAATACGGCAAAGTGCGTGAATGCTGCGGCAAGGATTCGGTTCTGCGCGAAATGGACCCTTCTGTCATAAACGATCTTCCCATAAGCACCGTTATTAAGAATGTAGATATGCTCTACAAGACCTGCAATTTGAGCAAAGGCCTTGACGAGAAAGTTATCGGCAAGCTGCATAAGCTGCTGACGGCGATAGACGGCGGCTATAAGGACAGCTTTGAGGATTGGAAGCAGCTCTTTTTCGTTGAAGGCGAAGAAAATCAGATGCGCATTAGTCAGATGAGTCTGTTGGCCAAGACCTATATGGTAATGCTCAGACCTGAGAAGTTTACCCTTTCTACAGATTCAATCTGCGAATTGTGCTGCTCGCTGCTGCCTCTGGAAAGTGATCGCAGAAACTGCTGGGCTTCGGGAAAGAACAGATATATCAGGCACAGCGAAGAGAAATTCCCTGTGTCTTCCGTGGATTTTGACGATCCGAATTCGAACGGCAGCGGCGATTTGAGCTTTTACATGCAGAACAGCATAGGTTATTTCCGTCAGATCAGCAGCGGCAGAGAGGTTCTGCGGCGCGAACTTGACGATATGTGCAAGGCTTACAATGAGGCGGTGCGCGATCGTGAGGACGTTTTATTCGTAACCCCCATGTTTGTCGTCGACTTTTTGATGAGCAGTCCCTTTAAGGGACCCGTCTGCAATAATGTTATGGCGCGCTTGCTGACGATGCTTCTGCTGGCCAAGGGCGGCTATGATATTTATAAGTACATCAGCTATGAGCTGGTTTTTGAGCATTTGAAGAAGGACCATGCCGTCGATTTGTCCGGAAGCGCTTATTTCTCTCATGCCTTCTTCGGCGTTTTCGCCAACGGCAGAAACTATATGCCCTTTATCGATTACTCATTAAATCATCTGATTTTGGCTTATGAGTACCTGTTTTACCGCCTCCTGCCTCTGGGCGGACGCGACCGCAAGGCTAAGTGCATAAAGGCTCTCTTCAAGAATGAGCATGTGCGTTTGACCAAGAGCGATATTCACGATCTCTGCTATGAGATCAGCGTTCCGACTATTGAGTCGGTTTTAGGCAAGCTGAGCGACGTCAAGAAGAAGGATCGTTTCCTTAACCAGGTAGGCAAGGGACGCACCACTTCCTATGAGCTGCATGTCCGCTCTAAGGACGGAGACGACGATGCTGCCGACGAAGCCGACGATAAGGACGGCAGAGCCGACAAATAATACAGAGCTCAGAGTTTTAAAGCCTGCGGTGTGACAAAGCCGCCGTGATCGAAGGATCGCGGCGGCCTTTTTATTATCCTTGCGGCAGATTTGCCGTTGAGAGCTAAGAATCTTGCAAACATGTTCGGCCTGTTTTTGCTTAAGCCGCCCGCAGCGGAGAGTCGGCGGGGGCTGACGTCAGCGATTGTCATTCTGAGCGGCAGCGAAGAATCTGTCTGGCATAGATCCTTCGCCCGGCGGTTCAGGATGACAAGAAAACGCGGCTCAAGGCTGCAAGAAAATGCGGCGCAGGCCGACGCAGAAGCGCGGCCCAGGCCGGCGATTTGTCAGAACGTTCTGCTCCAGACAATTTGATCGGATATGCCGGCGTTTTTAACGGCGCTGTTGAAGAGGTCCTCGTTGGTATAAGTGTTTCCCCGCCAGTTAATTGACGCCAGTTCGCCGCAGTAATAAAATGAGTACCCGCCGAGATGGGCGACCTTGTCGGGTATAGTTACGGAGGGCATGGCGGCGCAGTTGAAAAAGGCGCTTTCGCCGATAAAAGTTACGTTTTCGGGAATCTTGACCGAGGGCAGAACGGTACAGCTCTGGAAGGCATAGTCCTCTATGACGGTTACGCTGTCGGGAATTGTGACTGATGTCAGCGAGGTGCAGTTGATCAGCAGGCCGCTTTTGACGGCGGTAATGCCGTCGGGAATGACCATTGAGGTTAAGGAATGGCAGAACGAAAAAGCGCCTTCGTCTATAAAGGTTACGCCTTTGGGAATATCCAGCTCGGTTATCGAGCTGCAGAAGGTAAACGCGCCCATTCCGATTGTGGTTACGCTGTCGGGAATCGTGATTGAGGTCAGATAGTTGCAGTAGCAGAGCGCGTATGCGCCAATGCCGGTAATCCTGTAGTATTTGCCGTCCTTTTCAAAGGTTTCGGGGATGTTCAGAACGGTAACTTCTTCGCCGTCTTTGTATAAATGGCACTCCGTGTTGTCCGCCGTTCCGTAGACGGTTCCGGTATATCCCCACTGAGCGAGCAGAGAATTTTCGTCGAATGAAGCCTTCTGTTGCTCATTGTCAAACGTAAAGCCGGTCAGCTCCGCCGTCTCGTAGTCGGGATTAACGGTAGGAGTATCGGTGGGCCTTTCGGTAGGATCTTCGGTGGGCTCGGCGGTAGGCTCGCCGGTGGGCTCTTCAGTTGGTTCGCCGGTGGGCTCGTCGGTCGGCTCTTCAGTTGGTTCGCCGGTGGGCTCGTCAGTAGGCTCTTCTGTAGGTTCCTCGGTGGGCTCATCAGTGGGCTCGACGGTCGGTTCGTCGGTGGGTTCAACAGTGGGCAGCACTACCGGGGCGACCGAGCCGCTGGTTCCGCAGCCGGCGAGGCTGAGGCCCAGGAACAGGCTGAATGAAAGTATCAGAGCAAGTATATAAGTAAACTTATTTGATTTAGGTTTATTCTGCAGCATTATATTCCTTAAGCCTCGCTGATTTATGAAAAAAGTATACCGTTTTGCATTACAGATCCTTCGCCAAAGGCTCAGGATGACAAAACGGAATGTCATTCCGAGCGTTTACCATTGTCATTATGAGCGAAGCGGAGAATCTATATTTTAATATCGTGGGGCAGAAACCTTGCGAGACGTACGAAAAGCTTTTCCGAGCCGCTGCCGTGCCGCGCCTTTGTACTTCCTTCCGGCCTTCTCACGCGTTGATTCGGATGCAGTTTATTATTCGGAACCGTCTTTCAGGGGGAGAAAGCGCCGAAGCATTATATAGTTTTTAGATCTTAATGCAAAAAATAGTTAATTTTCATAAGTTTTTGGATTGTATTCCAAAAACTCTTGAAATTATATAAGTTTTTGGATTTAAAACTAAAAAAATTTGGTTGATCGACAATTTTCTGCATAATAACATCCCCCCCGTCTGCTCAGGATGACGCTGATTCCTTGTCATTCTGAGCGCAGCGAAGAATCTTTAACTGATAGATCCTTTGCCGCCGACTCAGGGTGACAAAGGCCTGTCGCTTAGGCGGGCCGTTCATGCTTATACTGCGGAAGCGCCGCCTATTTTTGTGCGGTCCGGGCCGGCGGCAATTAAAAAAGCCGTCTGCGGAACGGTTTCCGAAGGCGGCTTTCGGCTTATATCAGCAGCTGACAGAGCTGACTGTTAAGTCCAGACATTGTCATCGGCGATGCCTGCGTCATAGAGCGCTTCGTTAAGGTCGTCCTTATTGGTATAAGTGCTTCCGTTCCAGATAACTTTGGTTAAATTAGTGCAGTTGCTCAAAGCATTTTTGCCGATAGAGGAAAGGCTGTCGGGAAGCGTCAGAGCGGTGAGTGAAGTGCACAGCGTGAAAGCGCTTTGTCCTATAGATAAAGAACTGCCGTCTTCAGAGAAAGATACCGTCTGCAGAGAGGTGCATGAAGTGAATGCAGCCGTTCCTATTGATGTGACCGCTTTGGGAATAGTTATCGAAGTTAGCGAGGTGCACAGCGAGAAAGCGCCGTTTCCTATAGAAGTTACGGTAGCGGGCATAGATACTGAGATCAGACTTCTGCAGCTGATCAAAGCATAATCGCCTATTCCGGTAATTCTGTAATATGTTCCGTCCTTTTCAAAGGTTTCGGGAACGGTCAGCGAGAGAACTTCTGCGCTGTTTTTAATAAGATGGCACTTCTGATTCAGTCCGGTTCCCTCAACGGTTCCGGTGTATCCCATTTTGGCAAGCAGCGAATTGCTGTCAAAGGAGACTTTTCCTGAAGCGTCGGCAGTAAAGCCGGTCAGATTTACATTTTCGTAATCAGGTTCAACGGTAGGTTCGCCGGTGGGCTCGTCGGTGGGTTCGCCGGTGGGCTCGTCGGTGGGCTCGCCGGTAGGCTCGTCGGTGGGCTCGTCGGTGGGCTCGACGGTGGGTTCGTCGGTGGGCTCGACGGTGGGTTCGTCGGTGGGCTCGACGGTTGGTTCATCGGTGGGCTCGACGGTAGGCTCGTCGGTGGGTTCGCCGGTAGGTTCGTCGGTTGGTTCGTCGGTGGGCTCGACGGTTGGTTCGTCGGTGGGCTCGCCGGTGGGTTCGTCGGTAGGCTCGACGGTGGGTTCGTCAGTTGGTTCGTCGGTGGGTTCGTCGGTGGGTTCAACAGTAGGCAGCACTGCCGGGGCGACCGAGCCGCTGGTTCCGCAGCCGGCGAGGCTGAGGCCCGTAAACAGGCTGACAGAAAATATCAGCGCGCATAGATAAAGGTATTTGCTGATAAATTTCAGTTTTGTAATATGCATAATGCAAACGCCTTTTTTGATAAGAAAAAAATGTGCTGTAAGCGCCTGCGGATTATGGGAAGTTAAGTTGTTTCCCTGCCTTTATACCGCGCTCATAAGCCTTTCAGTTCAGGGCGCGCGCAGAAGTGATGAAGCCGGCGCCTGTCATTCTGAGCGAAGAATCTTTGATTGTGATCTTTCGCCGAAATATATACAGTATTGCTTAAAAAAAAAGAGCCGCCCGCCGTTTAGCTGAGGCAGCTCTGCTTTTAAGTCCGATCAGCGGCGATTATATCATCCAGACAAAATCCCGCTCGGCCACTCCGGCGTCTATAAGAGCATTATGGAAGGCCGTTCTTGTATCGACGGTGTATGTTGTCCCTTTCCAGGTAATGGAAGTTAAGTTTTCACAGTGATAGAATGCATAATCGCCAATGGACTCCAAATTATCGGGAAGGGTAATAGCAGTAAAAGCATTGCACTTAGAAAATGCAGATTTTCCTATGACAGTAACGCTGCTTGGGATGTTCATAGCAGCTAACGACGTGCATTCGGAAAATGCACCCTCTCCTATAGTGGTAACGCTGTTTGGAATAGTAATTGCAGTTAAGTTCTCGTTATAGCTGAACGCGCTCTCTCCTATAGTAATTACGCTGTCAGAGATAGTGACTGAGGTCAAATCGCAGGCTGAAAAGACATCTTCATTTAAAACAGTCACTCCGGAGCCTATAACTGCGGTCTTTAAGGAGCGGCAGCGGTAAAAAGCGCTCTTCTGCAGGTCGGTAACGCTGTCGGGAATGGTTGCTTCGGTAAGGGCGCTGCAGTCCTGGAAGGCATATTTGCCAATAGCGGCAATATTATCGTGAAGGTTGATTGAGGACAGACTGCTGCAGAAGCCGAAGGCTCCTTCGCCGATAGAGGTTACGGATTCGGGGAGAGCGACAGACGTCAGCGCTGCGCAGCGGTTTAGAGCTTCCTTGCCAATAGCGGTTATCGTATAGGTCTTGCCGTTATCTTCAAAAGTTGAGGGTATGGTCAGCTCGGTAACTTCGACGCCGTCTTTGTAGAGATGAGCAACCTGATCGTCGTCGACAGTGGTTGTTTCTCCCGTGTATCCCAGCTTAGCGAGCGTGGAATTCTCGTCAAAACTAAATACTTGCAAGTAGCCCCAGCCGGGAACATATTCGCCTTGAGTCCAGTGAAAGCCGGTAAGTGTGACATTTAAATCTTCAGGATCCTGCGAGGGGTCTTCGCTGGGTTCAGCGCTGGGCTCAGTGCTCGGTTCTTCGGTGGGTTCGCCTGTAGGTTCTTCGGTGGGCTCGCCGGTAGGTTCGTCCGTGGGCTCGTCGGTGGGTTCGCCAGTGGGTTCGCCAGTGGGCTCGTCGGTAGGTTCGTCAGTGGGCTCGCTAGTAGGCTCAACGGTAGGCTCGTTAGTGGGTTCGACAGTAGGCTCAACGGTAGGTTCGTCAGTGGGTTCGACAGTAGGCTCGACGGTAGGTTCTTCGGTGGGTTCAACAGTAGGCTCGTCAGTAGGCTCTACAGTGGGCAGCACTACAGGAGCGACCGAACCGCTGGTTCCGCAGCCGCTCATGGTTATGCCCAAAAATAGGCTAAGTGAAAAGATTAAAGCGAATATATATATATATTCTTTAGACTTTGTGATTCGTTGAAGCATTCGGCGTTTTCACCTCTGAAATATAATTTGCATCAGTATATTTGACGCTCGTCGGCAAATACCTTGCGGATGCCGCTCTCCCTGTCCGCTTTCGTGTGCAGGAGCAGATTGCTGAAGCGGTCGGGACGGCGGCTGCATAATGTTTCCCGTCTCTGAGAGCGCGCGCTGCAGCAAACAATAATATGGCAGGCGCGCCGTATCGGTGTTTATTGTGATTCTGAGCGCAGCGAAGAATCTGTCTTTTGCTGTTCAGTATAGATCCTTCGCCTGTCGGCTCAGGATGACAAAAACTCTGTCATTCTGAGCGAATAGCGAAGAATCTATATTTTGCCGTTCAGGCAACATCAAGGGCCTGTCGCTTCGGCGGGCCGTTCATGCTGGTACGGCGGAAGCGCTGAGTCTGTTTGTGCGCCCCGGGCCGACGGCAATTAAAAAGAGCCGCGTGCGGAAGATGTTTCCGGGGCGGCTCTCGGCTGATATCAGCAGTTGACAGAACTGACAGTTAAATCCAGACGTCGCCTGCGGCGATGCCTGCAGTTTTGACGGCTGAGTTAAAGGCGTATTTATCGTTGTACACAGTATCTTTCCAGGTGACGGAGGCTAAATTTGTGCAATTGCATAAGGCATTTGCGCCGATAGAGGAGGTATTGTCGGGAAGCGTAAAGGCGGTAAGTGCCTCGCATTGATTGAAAGCTCCTTCTTCTATAGATATTGAGCTTATGTCTTCAGAAAAGTTTACCGTTTGCAGATTGAAACATGAGCTAAATGCGT
>JAFTAM010000136.1 GCA_017458675.1 bacterium | reverse complement strand
GCTTAGATCAAGGAAAGACATGTTTTATGGGGGTAAGGGGGATTGTGCGCTTTTTACGGTTTCCGCATGTTCCTATTATCAAAGCATGCATAGAAAAAGGGCCTGCGAAAAAAGATTTCTCATTTTTTCACAGCCCCTTTGACGTTTGCGCTTTGCCGCGGGCTCTTCCGCCTTTCGCCAACGGACTCCGCCTAGCGGCCGGGAGCTTTTCTTTCAGCCTTCTGCAGCTTCATTTCATAGTTCAGAACGTTGTCTTTTTCCGAGCCGTCCTCGCATACTTTCAAAGCTCTCCGCCACATATCGACGGCAAAGCGATGCCAAAACGGGGCGGCATTCCTCTCCTCAAACTGCTCTCTGTCGTATGCGGCCATAAAGTCATTGAGCTTTCTGTGTTCAAAGGCCAAGTAATTTTTCAAATCATTCTCAGAATCCAAAGTCCTTTCACCCTCTCTCACAAAGCGCCACAGCAGACCGTCATTTATAATCATAATCGGATTAGACTGTCGGCTTCCCTCTAGGCCAATCGCCGCAGCCATACGCTTATTTTCAAAATAAACGTCCATGCCGTTGGCATATCCCCATTCGGCTAGTCCTGCAGCGCCTTTGCCGCGCAGGACAGAGCCCATCGCCTCAGGCAGAGAATCGATGAACCATTCCGACTGAGCCAGTCCGAGAGGAACAAAAACAAATTTCCTTCTGTCTACGGATTTTGCATAAATCATCCCGCCGCAGAGCATATCGCTCTGAACAAAGACAATGGAATTATCCCTGACATAACGCTCAATGACCTGAACGGTGCTGTCGACTGCCCGCAGGCTGTGCTCCGAAGCTCTCGCCCAATTAAAGCAGAGATTGAAAGCGCAGCAGAGAATGAGCCCTATTTTAAGAGCCTGCAGATATTTCTGCCCGGAGCGGCTCAGCAGAACCGCCGCGCCCAAGGCGGCAAAATAAGCGAAAGCCAGGTACGAGGAAGCAAAAAAGCGCTCCATCATCTCTCCGTAGCCGTCCTGATTGGGCTGAGCCGCATACAGCGCCCACACCGGGCCGGCTAAAATCCAAAATAAACCCAGCAGCAGAAAACAGTCCTTCTGCCTGCGCCAGCTCTCCCAAAAGCCGTAAAGACCCAAAAGAAACGGTATAACGGCAAACTGATTCAAAACGGAAGAGCGCAGCCACATAAAAAGGCTGGCTATGCGGTCAGCATTCTCTATACCCTTGGTGCTGAGCTGCAGGCTGCCGTATCCGCTTCTGGTAACAGTCCACCAAAAATTCTTCCAGCTGCTGGGATTGCCCCAGTTCAAAGTATAAATAATATCGTTGGAAATAATATAGTTGGCGCGCCAGGGCAGCCACAGATAAGGAAGCAGCCCCAAAGCGAAAAAGAGGGCCGGCTGCCAGGAGAGCGCAGTTTTTCCGGCTTTTCTGTTAAGCCATAAAAAGATCGCCAGACCCGGTATGAAAAGTACCGTCATATGATGGTGGCTCAGGGAAAGGCCCAGCAGCAGAGCCAGCAAATTGCTCCAAAGTTTCCGCTTTTCCGGAAAAGACTTACATAAAAGAGCCGTCAGAAGCAGTAAGGAGCAGAAAAGCAGATGCAGGGCAAAGACCTCGGCGCCTGCCGCCATGCGCCAGGGCGTTAAGGCAAAGGCGAACAGCAGCGCAGAAACCAGGGAAGCGAATCGGCTGCGCGTCATTATATTTAAGCTTAAAAATAAGCAAAAACAGGCAGAAGCCGAACAGAAAGCCGAAAAAGCATTCATGGTCAAAGCCGGCGGCATAGGACTGACCGTACAGAGCAGATAGCCCAAAGCGCTGTAGAGCGGATATCCGGGAGAATGAGCCACTCCTCCGACGGCGCATACGCCAATCAGCTCGGCGCTGTCAAAGCCGCAGGGGACCCCCAAAGACATTGTAAGCAAATATATTATAAGAGCGGCCGCTCCCGCCGCAAAGGCAGGCTTCAAAGAGTCTCGCAGCGCTTCGGCGGAAAGAGGCTCTCCCGAACAAATCACATCGGCATTTTTAATTTTTTTGCTCACTTTACCGTTAGAACCTTATTTTTTTTTATCAAATAAAAATTTTACCAAATATATCACTAAAAAGTTAATAAATAGTATATATAAATTTCCGGTTTTGTGCTAAATTATATTACAATTTACAAATTCTGCTCTTTTAGAAGGATTAGCCTTTTCTCAAAAGAACTGCTCACGGAATGTTGCATTGAGAGTTTGTTTTAATATAAACTGCCGCAAACTCCCTCTGATATAGGAGAGTATTTAAAGCAGCTATTTTTTTATTTGTCGCACTGCCGCTCTTTTTTAGACATGAGGAGCGAGAAAAAAAGTGCATATATACGGAGGTATTATATAAAATGTCTGTTGCGAAGCCTAAGAAAAACGCCCCGCCCAAATGCCGCAAGTCAGGCGCTCCCATCGAAGGACAGGATTGGGTAAAAATCGGCGGCGCCAGATGGCTCAGAGAAGTCGCCGTTAAAGAAGGGAAGTTCATCCCCATCGAATACCGCGAAGGCTATCAGCCTAAGAATAAGCCCGCAGAAGCCCCCGCTGAGGCTGCTGCCGAAGAAACTACTGCCACCGCAGAATAAACCCGCCCGGTACGGAGGGACCGCAAGTGAACATTTATTCCACAGATAAGATTCGTAACATCGGATTATTCGGCCACCAGGGAGCCGGAAAAACTTCATTGACCGAAGCTCTTCTCTATCATACCGGAGCTATTGACAGACTCGGCAAGGTAGAAAACGGCAACACCGCCTCAGACTTTGATCCTGAAGAGATCAAGCGCTGCATGACGGTATTCTCCGCTTTGGCGCCTATTGAAGTCAAGGGTTATAAAATCAACGTTATCGACACTCCCGGATTCTTCGATTTCGTAGCCGAAAGTCTCGGAGCCCTGAGAGTGGCCGACGCCGCCGTTTTGGTAGGCGCAGCCAACTCCGGCATGGAGGTAGGTCTGGAAAAGGCCTGGGCGCTCTGCCAAAAATACAGCAAGCCCAGGGTTATCTTCGTCAATAAAATGGACAAAGAAAACGCCAACTTCCAGCATTTTCTCGATGAAGCCCACGAAAAGCTCAGCGGCGCTCACATCGTTCCTCTTCAGCTGCCTATCGGCGCCGCCGACACCTTCAAGGGCGTAGTAGACGTACTCAATCAGAAGGCCTACGCCTTTGACGCCAAGGGCGTCGCTTCCGAAACGGCTATTCCCGCCGAATTAGAGGACGAAGTTGCCGAGATCCGCGAACAGATTACCGAAGCCGCCGCTGAAGCCACCGACGAGCTTATGGAAAAATATCTGGAAACCATGGAGCTTTCAGACGAAGAGATTAAAGAGGGCATAAAGACCCTCATCGCTTCCGCCAAAGTCGTTCCCGTTCTCTGCGGTTCTTCCATAACCTTAGCCGGCGTTTCCCTCTTAATTGACGCTGCTATAAACTACCTGCCCGCGCCCGTCGCCTCAGTCACCGGCAAAAATGCCGCCGATGAAGAGGTCGCCGTGGAAGCCGATCCCAAAGCTCCGGTCTGCGCTTTGATCTTCAAGACCAGCTCCGATCCTTATGTCGGCAAAATTTCCTATATGCGCGTCTATTCAGGTACGCTGCGTCCCGACACCGTTCTGCACAACCTCAACCGCGGCATAGATGAAAAGATCGGCAATCTCCTCAGTATCCGCGGCAAGGCTCAGGAAAAGATTTCCGAAGCTCAGGCCGGCGATATCGTGGCCGTAGGCCGCCTGACCGCCTCCTCTACCGGCGAGACCTTATCCGAAGGCTCCCGCAAGATCGAGCTTCCCGGTCTGGATCTGCCCCAGCCCTTCTTCTGCCGGGCCATCCGCGCCAAGTCCAAAGCTGATGAAGACAAGATGTCCGCCAACCTGCAGCGTCTGCTCCAGGAGGATCCCACTCTGCAGCTCACCCGCGTTGAAGAGACCCACCAGGCTCTGCTCACCGGCATCGGCAACGTCCAGCTCGACCTTTGCGTGGACCGCCTCAAGAGAATGGGAGTCGATGTAGAACTCTATCCCCGCAAGATTCCTTACCGCGAGACCCTCAAGGGCTCGGTGCAGCAGGAATACCGCCACAAGAAGCAGGCCGGCGGCCGCGGACAGTTTGCCCAGGTCAGCATCGAGATTACCGGCCTTCCTTCCGGAAGCGGCTTTGTCTTTGAAGACAACATCGTCGGCGGCGTAGTGTCCAAGAACTACATCCCCGCCGTTGAAAAGGGCGTGCGCGCCGCTATGGAAACCGGCGTATTGGCCGGCAACCCCGTAGTTGACGTTAAAATCCGCCTCTTTGACGGAAAGATGCACGACGTCGACTCCTCAGATATGGCCTTCCAGATCGCCGGACGCGGCGCTTTCAAGCAGGGCGCTCCCAAAGCCAAGCCCGTCATTTTGGAGCCTATCGTTAATGTCGAAGTCATCGTCCCCGACTCCTACATGGGCGACGTCATCGGCGACCTGAACTCCAAGCGCGGACGCATCAGCGGCATGGATCCCATCGAAGGCGGCATGCAGTGCGTCAAGGCTCAGGTACCTCTGGCGGAAATGCAGAATTACGCCATTGACCTGCGCAGCATCACTCAGGGCCGCGCCTCCTTCACTCAGGAGTTTGACCATTACGAAGAGACTCCGGCTTCGGTCGCCGAGCAGGTTATTGCCGAAGCTAAAGCTGAAGCCGAAGAGCAGGATTAATATACTGCCGACGGCAGGTCTGAGCTGTTTTGCTGAATTTTCAATTCTCAAAACAGCTCGGACTTCAGAACATTTATATCAGTATAAGATTTAAAAGAGCTTTCTGCCGGAAAAGCTGTCTGCAGAGAAGCTCCGCACCGAATGGAGGTAAATGGTGAAGCACAAACTAGGCATTGCCATCTTTTCAGTATTATCAGGAGTATGCTTATATGCAGTAGGATGTGGAGGATCAGGCAGCGGTATGGGCGTGCTGGAACCGTTCCCCACTTCGACGGTACATCCGACTTCTACCAGCACCGTTGAGCCGACCCCCACTCCCGAACCCGAAACCGCCGAGCATTTCAACATATTCCCCAGGGATTCTAAAAAAGTATTTAATCCGGTGCGCCAGGTATACTGCGAAGACACCGTCTTCGCCGTTCAGGGATTTGTAGCGGGAGGCACAGGTTTAGACAACCAAACCGTAAAATACAAGGTTTTCAAATATAATCCGGATTGTTCCCAGCTTCTTCCTTCAAAAATTGAAGAGCTGGATATAACCGTTAAAAATTCCTCCGGCAGAACCAGCGATTTAAACCTGACTAACCCCTTCTGGATCGACGCCAGAGTTTCCGACGGAGAAACCGACGGCCTCGACGACGACATTCTTTATTTGGCCATCACCGATTTAGGCAGCAACCGCTGCGTATATGTGGTCGATATGGGAATGAGATCCGACGGATGGACAAAAGGCACGGCCAGAGACGTTAACGCCAATAACGCTACCACCTGCTCCGTACCTTTGACCTGCTCTTTGGGCATCGACATGGTTTACTGGGTTGATTACACCGAAGAGGGCAAAGTTGTAGCCTACAGCTACAAAGATATCGCCGACAAGAGCGAGCCCACCTGGTGCGGCACAGCCATAGGCGGCTTGAGTTATCCTGCCGTTGTCGACGCTCACGGTCCTTGGGGCGCCGTAACCTGCCAGGGCGACGAAAAGATCTGCCTCTTTAAAATGAATCAGGGCGACAACCAAAAAGATCTGGCCGGCGATTATCCCTTACTGACGACCGGAGAGGCCTTAGCCTTTATTTACCCGGAAAACGCCTCTTATAAATGCCCCTTCGATTTAGCCTGGACCCACGTTAACGATCCTAAAAACAACTACAAAGATACTTATTTCTTAACGATAACCAGCGGCCTTACTGTCGAGGGATACGGACCTGCCAGCCAACCGGCCGATCAAGGAGCGCTTTGGCTGTTTAAAGATATTACCGACCAAGCTAATCCCAGTTTGGAAGAGGTCAATAAAAACAGCAACAATAAATATAAGCTCCTGGTCAGCGGACTGCAGTATCCTGTCAGCCCTACCTTCCCCGGCGCTTACGATTCCGGCAGAAAAAATCTCGACATTATTTTTGCCCAGACCGGCAGAGCCAGCTATCCCAAGAGCGATGCTACTCCCGGTTCAATTGAGTTTGTCCGCTACGATCTGAGCAAGGAAAAGATCGACAGAAACTGGACTCAGACTGCCGTTAAGGACCTGAAGGATCCCTTCAGCGTATTTATCAATACCAGCAAGGAAGAAAAGTTAAGAGCTGAGACTCAAAACGAAAATATAACCGCCGTATACTACAATTACGGCTGGAACTACGGTACGGACACTTCCGATAACGGCGCTTTCTGGGCCTATGTAGGATATACTCCGACCAAGAAATAATTAAGCTGTAAATATAAATGCGGCAAAGGCTCCGATAATTTGAAAAAATTTCGGAGCTTTTTTGTTGTTTATTTCCCTGCGCCGAAAAATCAAATCAGTTTAATGACGCCCGTCTCCGCCCGTTATGCCGAACCTAAGCAATATCGCCCCGGTTTTGTGCAGAAACACATGCCGCGGAATAAAAAGAAATCAGTCTTATTTCGGATATAGCTATACTTTTTCCATTAAATTCTGTATAATATAACAGTATGTGTTCTTCGGCACAGCTTTTCGGAATAGGATTCAAATTATAGATATTATTAAGGGAAAGCCGACTTTGAGGCTTTCTCATTTCAAAAAACAGAGAGATTATTTATGGTTGTCAAAATCCTCAAAATCGTGGTTATTTTCGGCGTCATTCTATGGGTGGCCAATCTCATATTCAATCCCGGTCGGACCGCGGTAAATCAGAACAACAACGGAGACCTTTTCTCCAAGGATCTGAATTCGCGGGTAAAAAGAGGTCAGCTTGTCATTGTCGATCAGAACGAAAGCGACAGATACATTCAGGAGGATTTGGCAACTCACGATATGGTAAAGGCCATGACCTTCGCCCGCTACAAAAGCGAAGTTCTGGAGCAACCTTTATATATAGAGAACTCCGCTTCCTTAGGCAAAAAGGATCAATTTGTATCTGTTGTAGATCCTACCGACCGCCAGGCCTGGCAGCGTCTGATTCTGCTGGAAATAGATCTGAAGCGCAATTATGAAAAACAGCACCCCGGCGATACCGAAGGCTACAAGGACGAAAAAGCCATGGACAGCCGCCGAGTACCCGAGGTCATGCAGCAGTTCATCAACGAATATCCCAATTCATATGTCGTCAGCACCGCCTTGGCGCATATCGAATACAGTCTCTGCAATCAGCAGAAAGACTTTGACAGAGCCATCGCCATTTATGACAAATTGGAAACTAAAAACCCCGACAGCGAAATTTTAAAGAAGTTCCTGCCCATGTATAAGGAACGGGCCGAGAAGTTCAAGGAAGAAAATTCAAAGAACAAACAGTCCGCTTAAAATATCGCCGAAACAGAAAACAGCCTGACCGCCGAGGCGGAGAGGCTGTTTTTTTTATGGACTTAAAAACTATAATTCCTTCACCCAAAGACCGTGCAGGTTGCAGTAGGCGTAAACGCGTCTGGGAGTATCGTCGATAAGCTTAAAGCTGACCTTAGGCTCGGCTGCATGCTCCAAATACTTGAACTGCCTTCCCTGCTTAGTTTCCAGGCAGACCCAGGTAATATGGTGGGCCTCGGTAGCCGGATGGAGAACCGCTCCCACAGTAACGCTGACGGTATCGCCGTCGACGCTGACCTCAGGAACATGCTTTTCCACCGCGGCATCAACCGTTCCCGGAATCAGAGCCTCCATTTTATTCTCGCCGCATACAAAAGTATTCTCTTCGCCCTCTACCATATCAATAATGGTATTGCAGCTGCGGCAGATAAAAAATCTTTTTCTAGCCATTGATATATTACCACCTGTTGCTGTATATCTGTTTGCCGCCCGCGCGCCCTATGAAAGGACGCCTGCTTCAAACCGCTTCCAATATTATATACTAAATCTATGTTCTGCGGCATAAATACCGCCGAAGCTTCAGCTAAAAAGCCTGCCCCACCAGGTATTCTGCAGACGCTCCAGTTCTCTGCGCGCGCCTTCCAGCTGACTTCTCAGTTCTTCGGCATTGCGCTGGCTCTCTTTGCGGTTGTCTTCAGCGACTTCGACCTTCGTCTCCAAACGGATAATCTCTTTTTTGGCTTCATCCAGCTCAGAGCGCAGAGCCTCAATCTGAGCGTCCTTCTCCTTATACTTTTCGCTGCCGTCGCTCAGAAGATGCTGAACCTGCTCAAGCTGGCTCTGCATGTAGCCAAGCCGCATAACCGCCGCTTCATGGCGTTCCAAGGGCACGGAAGCAAACTGCTTACCTATAAAATCGGACTCAGAGACTTCGTCGCCGCCGCTTTTAAAATCAGGCTCCGCATGGTGAGCGCCGTTTCCGCCGATCTCTGCATATTCGGCCGTCTCGGAAGCCGTATCGAAGGAACCGTCCGAGCCGAATAGCGGTTCTTCTTCAGAGCCGGCGTCGGCTTCGCCGCTTTTGCTCCGCACATACGGAGCTCTTACTTTGGGGAAAGAGCCGCTGTCATTGCTGACGCTCTCTTTAAAGCTCTCTATCTCGCTTTCGGGGATGCGGAGCCCATAGCGCCCCGAACCCTCGGGCACGACCGTTTTTATACGCTTCTGATTTATATAACGGTAAACCTGACGTTCCGTTTTGCCGATAGCCGCCGCGAATTCAGCGACAGAAATCAGACGGCCGCTTTCCTCGCTGTTTTGACTCATACTGTTCATAATAGCCGTCCAGCTTACACAAAAAACAATTCTAATCCTTCAAAGAACAAAACTATACCCAGTTTCAATGTCATTAAGTTAAGATAAAGTATTGCTAAAATAGGTACATTAGCTTGTTTTGCCGATGCCTGCAAATGTTTCCCCTGTCATTGACAGCGCAGCGAAGAATCTTTCAAACATGTTCTGCCTGTTTTCGTTATGGCGGTTCTCTTTGCCGCTGCCGCTCCGCGCGAAGCTGTGCTCGAATCTCCGCGTACGCGTCAAAGAAAACCTTTATTGAGCATGTATGCTGAAAGCCTGTATTTGCTTAACGTACCGACAGTATACCCCGTTTAATCCCTTCCGAGCAGGCAATTAACGGTAAAATCAGCCTAATCCCTCAAAGAACGCACAGTAAATGCAGGTTTTTAAGTTTTACCTGTCTAAAGCCATTCCTAATCTAAAGTGCATACTGCAAAATGCTTAAAATGCACTTTTTCAGCTTTTTTCCATAAAAAAGCAAGAATATATCATCTTTAATAGCAGAATGTTTACAAAATAGCTTAACAATGATTCCGTTAAAATGGTAAAATGAGTTTGAAGTAAATGTTTTGTATTCGTGTTATATTAAATCATTAGTATTTCCGAATCTGAAAGGAGTTTCACTAATGGATATTCGTCCGACCATGTCTGCCTTTACTCCCCAGGTATACAACAATACCAACGCCGAGCAGACTATGGCTGCCCCCGTTGCTGACAAGCAGCCCGAAGAGAGCTTTATTTCCTCCGCTAACGGCTCCGTCAATTTAATCGTTACCAACGACGATAAAGCCAAACTCGAAGAGATGCGCAGCGCAATTCTCGCCAAAAACCCCGAGAATAAAGTAACTGCCGAGCTTCCTCTGATCAATGGCTTTGCCGTAACCGTAAATCCCTCCGAAGACGGCTCTATTATGCCCGTCCTCAGCAAATCCGTCAGTGAGACCGGCTCCATGTTCCTTGACGCTCAGATCGGTATCCCCGGCGAAGCTCAGATCGGCATCCCCGGCGACGAGCTTCAGGAAGTTGAAAATACCTTCCGTCCCTTGATGGACAATGCCAACGTCACTTTGGGCGTGGACAAACTCCACGAGCAGGGCATTACCGGTAAAGGAACCACCATCTGCGTTATCGACACCGGTATCGCTCAGCACCCCGATTTTGAAGGCCGCATCATCGGCTTCCAGGATATGGTCAACGGCCGCACCGAAGCCTATGACGATCAGGGCCACGGCACTCACTGCGCCGGTATCTGCGCCGGCTCCGGCAAGACCTCCGAAGGCAAGTACACCGGCGTTGCTCCCGAAGCCAACCTGGTAGGCGTCAAAGTTTTGGACGGCAGAGGCTCCGGTTCTCTCTCCAACGTCATCAAAGGCGTACAGTGGGCTGTTGAGAACAAGGAGAAATTCGGCATCGACGTTATCAGCATGTCTTTGGGCGGCTACGTCTCCCAGAGCTACAAGACTGACCCCGTCGTTCAGGCCGTTGAAGCCGCTTACGACGCCGGCATCAGCTGCGTAATCGCCGCCGGCAACGAAGGCCCCAGCTCCGGAACCATCGGTTCCCCGGGCAACGCTCCCGACGCCATCACCGTCGGCGCTTTAGACGACAAGGGCACCCCCGATCGCAGCGACGACTCCTTGGCTTACTTCTCCAGCCGCGGTCCCAGCCGCATTGACAAGCTTGAGAAACCCGACATCCTCGCCCCCGGCGTAAACATCACCGCTACCGCTCACAAGGGCAACGGCTACGTAAGCATGTCTGGTACCTCCATGGCTACTCCTTTCGCCGCCGGCGTCGACGCTTTGATGCACCAGGTCAAGCCCGACATCACCCCCGCTCAGGCTAAAGAAGTCATGATGAAATTCGCCGATCCTTTACAGAACGTCGATAAGTTCCAGCAGGGCAAAGGCGTCATCGATCCTCAGGAAAACATTGAGTATCTGATGGGCAAATAATCTTAGCAAAATAAGATAAAGCCGGAAAACCGCTTATACAGCTTCTTACTGTATGAGCGGTTTTTTCATATCTCCCGACAAAGGGGGATATAATTATCTATCAAGAAAGTAAAATCCATGTTATCTCATCTGCTCGGCTTTGCCTTTACCATTCCCCTAATTACCTTAATTTATTTTGCCATACCCAAAGACAAAAGGTATTTATGGCTTCTTGTCGTCAGCTACGGCTTTTATGCTTACATTAACGCCGCCTACGCAGGCGTTTTGCTGCTGCTGACCGCCATAGGCTACTTCGGCGCTTTAAAAATGCAGGGAGAACGCAAAAAGCTGAGCGCCGCCCTCTGCATACTGAGCAGCTTAGGCATTCTGATCTTCTTTAAGTATTTTGCCTCGCTGTATAACGGAATAAACGGAATATTAAATATCTGGCACATGCAGCTGGCCTTTGACGTCAACAGCCTCATTCTGCCTATAGGTATGTCCTATTATACCCTGCAGTCCTTAGGCTACGCTATTGACGTCTACAGGGGCAAGGCAGAACCGGAAAAGAACTTCGCCAAGTACGCCCTTTTCGTGTCCTTCTTCCCCACCGTATTTTCCGGACCTATACAGCGCAGCCACACCCTGCTGAAGCAAATTAACGAAGGTACCGACTTTAACTACGATCAGGCCAAAAAGGGATTGCTGATGATCGCCTTCGGCCTTTTTGAAAAGATTTTAATTTCCAATCAACTGGCCATAATTACCCGCATGGCCTACAGCAATTATCAGGAACTTACCGGCGCGGTCATTTTATTTATTCTGATACTGTTCGGACTTCAGATATACGCCGACTTTGCCGGCTACAGCCATATCGCTATAGGCATCGCCAACGTGCTGGGCTTCAGCCTTGAGGAAAACTTCAAGCAGCCCTATTTTTCCGCCAGCTTTAAAGATTTCTGGAAAAGGTGGCACATCAGCCTCTCTTTATGGCTCAGAGATTATGTTTACATCTCTTTAGGCGGCAACCGCAAAGGCAAATTCAGGGCCAATATCAACGTGCTGCTGACCTTCCTGGCCACCAGCTTTTGGCACGGCTTCACCTTGAATTACTGCGTATATAACCTCTCCCTGGGCTTGTTCGTAGTTCTGGAAAACCTGTTTAAGGGCACAAAAGAGAAGCTCATACAAACCTTTTCCGTAAAAACCGACTGCTTCAGCTACAAGCTCTTTAATATAGCTGTTGTCTTTATGTGCTATAACTTTCTGTGGGTCTTTTTCATGCCTGAAAATATGGCAATATCCATGAATATGATCCGCAGAATCTTCTGTGATTTCAATTTAGGCCTGACTCTGTCAAACCAGCTTTATCTCCTGGATAAGCCTACACTTTTTCAGTTTTTATTTATAAAACTGCTCGTACTCTTCTTTGTCGATCTTCTTCATGAATACAACGTCAGCATCAGCGGCTGGCTCAAGGAACAAAATATTGTTTTCCGCTGGATCTGCTATTTAGGCATAGCTGTTATGCTCTTTATAGCTCTGTTCAATAATTACGGCGAAGATCAGGATTTTCTGTATATTAAATTTTAAGGTCTGAAATTATGAAGCTCTTTATAAAAAAATCTTTACTATTTATATTTATGTTTTTAGGCGTCTGCATAATTATCGACTTTTTGTCTATGCAGAAATCCTGGCAGGCCTTCATAGACCGTATCACCAACAGCGAAGGCTTTTTTACCAATAACACCGTCATCGGCGAATGCATCAAAAAAGTGCAAAAGGACGACCATACGACTAAGCTCATACTCGGTGACAGCGTTCTGCTTCAGCTCCTGGAGCCTCTGGAAAATGAGCTGCCCAAGGATACCACTATGGCAGCAAGCAATTCCGGCGTTTTAGTCACAGGCTACTATATGATGGCCAAGGAATATTTAAATTACCATTCTGACGTAACCGACATTTACTTATTGGTAACGCCGCCGTTTTTGTTCTACTATTTTAAGTATAACTATCAGTACTCGGTAATTCCCTTTGCCAAAGCCGACCTCTTAAAATATCTGGACGACGACGCCATTAAAATGATGGGAAGCGTATACGGGGACTTCTTTATGAAGCCGAAAGTCGCCAGCCTGGTAGGAGATTCAGGCTTAAGCCTGCGAGTTTTCCTCTACTATCACAATTGGACAAACTCAAGAATCAATTTTAAGCTGGCTGATATTTATTTGCGCAAACTCTACGAACTTTGTGAAGAAAACAACATCCGCTTCCATCTCTGTTCAGATCCTATGTCGGTAACGGCCAAGGAGGAGAATGAACGTCTTAAGCAGGACTACTGCAAATTTTGGATCTACGATAAATTTCCCAGATATTTAGACGACGTACCTTACTATCCCAGCGATCTTTTCTATGAAGATCAGGTTCATTTTGACAAAAAGAAAATAGATCAAAATATGCTCCACAAGATAGCCGCCGACAATTATCCTTTCTTGGGATTGACCGAGAAGCCTGAAAAATAAAGCACAAAAAGCCCCGTTCCTCAAGGAACGGAGCTTTTTTTTAAGACGCAGGCCTGACTAGCTTTAATTCGTTATTTCATCACATAGCTGACGGCAATCGAAAGTACGATAAAAGCCACGGCCAGCCAGTTGCTGATAATGCGCAGGTTCTCTTCCGCGCTCTTTTTGCCCTGATACTTGTGATCGGAGGCGGAGCTGCCGCCGCCCAGCATACCCTGCAGACCGCCGCTCTTCTGCTCCTGCTGCATCACCACAAAGATGAGCAGACCGCAGACCATGTAATAGACGACCATGAGAAGATAGCGCACCCAGTTAAACTTAGGTTCAACGGGCGCTGCAGCCGTCTGAGAAGCGGCGTCGACCGCTTCGGCGGCTCCGGGAATGGGAGTCTGTCCTAAAAAGGACCAAATACGCAGGCAAACATCTAAAAACATTTTTATTATTCCTTAAATTAATAATTGACAATCTGAGAGAAGCTCTCAGCCTTCAGACTGGCGCCGCCGACTAAAGCTCCGTCGATGTCGCTGCAGGCCATAAAGCCGGCAATGTTGGCAGGCTTAACGCTGCCGCCGTAGAGCAGGCGCACCTGCTGAGCGATCTCTTCGCCGAAGATTTCCGCCAGAACCTTGCGCAGAGCAATCATCGTATTGTTGGCGTTTTCGGCGGTATCGGCCTTGCCGGTGCCGATAGCCCAAATGGGCTCATAAGCTATGACCAGCTTGTTGCCGTCGTCCAGAGTAAGTCCCTCGAGATCGGCGCGCAGCTGAGCCTTGACTATATCGACGGTCTTTCCCGCTTCATGCTGCTCCAAACTCTCGCCCACGCAGAGGATGGGAACGAGACCGTGCTGCATGGCGGCGGCCAGCTTCTTGGCGCAGGTTTCATCGGTTTCACCGAACATAGCCCGGCGCTCGGAGTGTCCGATAATGACCATGCGGCAGCCTACATCTTTGAGCATGGGAGCGGAGACCTCGCCGGTAAAAGCTCCGGAATCCTTCCAGTGCAGGTCCTGAGCGCCCAGATAGACGTTTTCATGGCCTTCCACCAGTTTTTCCACATCGGCTAAAAGATGGAAAGGAGGGCAGATAGCCACATCGCGGTCACGGACATTGCCGACGGCGGCCATAAGGTCCTTCACCAAAGTATTGGCGTCCTGACGGGCCATATTCATTTTCCAGTTAGCTGCTAAAAGCGGAGTACGCATAAAACCTCCCAATTATACCAAAAAGACAGCCGGATCGCACCATGTATCCGGCCTGTCTCCTCAAATTTTATTAAAATTACTTCTTTGCCAAAGCCGCTACGCCGGGGAGCTGACGTCCCTCGACAAACTCCAGGGAAGCGCCGCCGCCGGTAGAGACGTGCGTCACCTTGGAGGCCAAACCGGCCTGAGTCAGAGCGGCTACGGAATCGCCGCCGCCTACGACGCTGCGGGCAGCCGAATCGGCTACGGCCTGAGCGACTTCGCGGGTGCCTTTGTCAAAGGGCTTCTTCTCGAATACGCCCATAGGACCGTTCCAGAAGACCGTCTTGGCCTTGGAAATAATATCCTTGAACTTAGCCACGGTCTTTGGACCGATGTCCAGGCCCATCTTGTCCTCGGGAATATTCTCAACGTCGGCGTCGACATGGGGAGCGTTTTCGGCGAACTCGTCGGCCGCGACCACGTCAATGGGAAGGACGATCTTAGTCTTGGTGCCGGCAGCCTTTTCCTCAATGCGCTTGGGAACTTCGAGGTCGCCGTCGCAGAGAGACTTGCCGATCTCCATGCCGTGCATCTTGAGGAAGGGGAAGGCCATGCCGCCGCCGACCAAAATATAGTCGGCCTTGCCGATCAGGTTTTCCATAACTCCGATCTTGTCGGAGACTTTAGCGCCGCCCAGCAAAACCACGAAGGGGGCCTCGGCAGCCTCAAGCAGCTTGCCCAGCTCGTTGAGCTCGCGCTCCATGAGCAGACCGGCGGCGGAGGGCAGAAAAGCGGCCACGCCGGTCGTGGAAGCGTGAGCGCGGTGAGCCGAACCGAAAGCGTCGTTGACGTAAACGTCGCCCAGAGCGGCCAGCTTCTTGGCGAACTCGACGTCGTTGTCGGTCTCTTCGGCATAGAAGCGGACATTTTCCAGAAGCATAACCTGACCGGGCTTCAGAGCCTCAGCCATAGCCTTGACCTCGTCGCCGATGCAGTCGGGGGCCATAATGACCTCAATGCCGAGCAGCTCGCCTAAACGGGCGGCGGCGGGCTTCAGGGAGTATTTAGGATCTTTCTTCCCCTTGGGACGGCCCAGGTGAGACATCAGAATGACGGAAGCGCCCTTTTCCAAAACGGCCTTAACCGTGGGCAGAGCCGCCCTGATGCGCGTGTCATCGGTGACGGTCTCGCCGTCCAGAGGCACATTGAAATCGACGCGCATCAAAACGCGCTTACCTTTTACGTCGATATCACGGACAGAAGCAAAACTACTCATTATTCAACTTCCTTTATTAAAAATTTCAACCGCTTTCGTCTGCCGCCGGAGCCGAGCCCCGCAATCCGCATAGATGCGGCAGACAGGAGCTAAACATAAAGAAAGCCCGGACTGAGCCGGGCCGAAAACCAGACTGAAAATTAGCCTTCGATGATGTGATACTTGCCGGTAGCCATGTAGTTTACCAGGTCGGCGACGCGGTTGGAATAAGCCCACTCGTTGTCGTACCAGGCCACGACCTTAATCATGTTGCCCTGGACCATGGTGAGGTCGAGGTCAACGATGCTGGAGCGGTAGTCGCCCTTGTAGTCGATGGATACCAGGGGCTCGTCGGAAGCGCCCAGAACGCCCTTCATTTCGCCGGCGGCGGCTTCACGGAAAGCCTGGTTGATCTCTTCTTTGGTCACGCCCTCTTTTTCGATTTCGGCGACCAGGTCAACTACGCTGACGGTGGGGGTAGGAACGCGCATGGCGAAGCCGTCGAACTTTCCCTTGAGTTCGGGAATAACCAGAGCTACGGCCTTAGCGGCGCCGGTGGTGGTGGGGATCATGGACAGAGCGGCGGCGCGGGCGCGGCGCAGATCCTTGTGGGGGAGGTCCAGAATTTTCTGGTCGTTGGTGTAGGAGTGCACGGTGGTCATCAAAGCGCGCTTGATGCCGAACTTGTCGTTCAGAACCTTGGCGAAAGGAGCCAGGCAGTTGGGGGTGCAGGAAGCGTTGGAACTGATGTTGTGCTTGTCGGCCTCGTATTTGTCATGGTTTACGCCCATAACGATGGTGAGGTCCTCGCCCTTGGCGGGAGCGGAAATAATGACCTTCTTGGCGCCGGCTTCGAGGTGCCAGGAAGCCTTTTCACGGTCGCGGAACAGACCGGTGGACTCGACTACTACTTCCACGCCCATCTCTTTCCAGGGCAGGTTTTTGGGATCGCGCTCGGCCAGAACCTTAATCTCATGACCGTCAATTACGAGAGCTCCCTCTTTGGCTTCTACGGTTCCCTCAAAGCGGCCGTAGTTGGAGTCGTACTTGAAAAGGTGAGCTAAGGTAGGAGTATCGGTGAGGTCGTTGACAGCGACAATTTCCATGACGTCGGCATACTTCTCGATCATGGCTTTCGCTACCTGACGGCCGATGCGGCCGAAACCGTTAATAGCAACGCGAACTGACATTATTTTTATTTTCCTCCGAAACAGAGCTTCCTCAAAATCTTTAACAGGGAAGCCTCTGCAGATATTACATTAACGATAACCGTACGGACCTGAAATCGGCGATATTTGCCTTAAAGCCGCTCGAATCCGAGGCCGGTACAGAGCAAATCTTTTAACTGTGATTTCTTTTTGTTATAAACGAATATCCCTTCTGAGCTTCGCCCATAAGTTGAATAAAATACAGAGTTCCCCGGTCCATTCAGCGGCATGCGCCCAGAATTGCGCATTTTGCTATTGTGTTTAGGCACTTTTTCTCTTGATGCTCCGCGCCGTGTCATATAAAGCCAATGTCATTAAGCAAAGACTGCAATTTCCTAAAAATGGCACAATATTATTTCTGCATTATGCTTGTAAATGTTTGCCTTTTCATTATGAGCGAAGAATCTATAAAGCCTGTTTTACACGTTTTCGTTATGCCGGTTTTCTTTGCCGCTGCCGCTCCGCGCGAAGCTGCGCTCGTATCTCCGCATGCGCGTCAAAACCTTTATTAAGCATGTGTGCTGAAAGCTTGTTCTTACTTAACTTAGCGACGGCGTACTTAACCGCAGAGCGCCTTTCCGAAAGCTCAGGCTGCAGGACGGAAGCTTGAGAGAAAAACAAATTTCGATATGTTTATTGAACGTCTCCGACAGGGGAAAGAAGCAAAAAAAAACGAAGGCAGGAATATGCGTCGTTCTTCTTTATTTTTTGGTTTAACTCTGTCTATAGGGCTGCTATGTTCAGCCTGCACCCAGCAAGGCTCCGATGCCAACGCCATTAAGGTTTGGACGGGCATGGATGCTGAATATCCGACCTTACTGGCTCAGTGTGAAGAATTTGAAAGACAGTCCGGCTTAAAAGTCGAGCTTTTGAAGGTGCCCTTCGGCGATCTGCGCAACAAGTATTTAATTGCGGCGCCCGCCGGCTTAGGCCCTGATATAATTATTGGAGCCCAAGACTGGGTAGGAATTCTGGCGACAGCCGGTCTGCTCGATCCTATTCCGCAGACCGCCATAAACCCGGAAAACTTCTTCCCCGCCGCTGTGGAATCGGTAAAATTTAAATCTCAGGTTTACATGGCTCCGCTGTGCATGGAATGTCTGGCCGTACTGCGCAATAAAAAATTCATGCCAGAACAGCCCGCCACTTTAGCTCAACTGGTTGAAAAAGCCAAGGATATTCAGACTAAAAGCGGCGACAAAGTCAAGGGCTTCTATTTTGAAATTAAGCAGCCCTATTTTTCCATGCCCTTCCTGACCGCCGACGGCGGCTATATGCTGGGCAAAGACGCCCAAGGCAATTATGTCTCCACCGATATAGGCTTAGCCAACGAGGGAGCCGTCAAGGGCGCCCAGTTCCTGCGCGATCTGGTCGAGAAGGACAAACTGATTCAGATAGGCTCCACCGACAATATCGCTCAGACCATTTTTGTTCAGAACCAGGCCGCAGTAGTCATTCAGGGCCCCTGGTTCCTGGACGCTCTGAACAAAGCCAACGAAAAGGCCGCAAAGAACGGCGAAGAAAAGATCGATTACTCCATCGATCCCTTCCCCGCTACAGCCTCGGGAAATATTCCCAAACCTATTCTGGGCGTGCAGGGCTTCATGCTCAACAAATATTCCGAGCGCAAGGATCAGGCCGCTCAGCTTATCAGCTTCCTGGAATCGGATAAAAATATCGCCGACATGAGCCTGGCCTCGGGACGTCCGCCAACGACCCCGGGCGCGCTGGAAATGTGTCAGTCCAATCCCGACATCGTATCCTTCACGGAGATATGCAAGGACGCCGTGCCCATGCCCACCGATCCTGCGGTCGCTCAGATTTGGGACCCGACCAAGCAGTGTCTGGAAATCATCTGCTCGGGGAATTCGGATATAAAGCACGAGCTTGAAACCAACCGCGAGAGAATTATCCAAAGCATCGAAATGATGATGGAATAGTTTATTCAGCCTTCCGCTGCGCAAAGGAACACAAATGAAAAAAACCGGCCTCATCCCCTATGCATACCTGACTCCGGCCCTGATCCTGCTGGCCGTGCTCAGTCTGCTGCCGAATCTATACTCGGTATATCTGGCTTTTACGAATTATTCGCTCAATCACTATAATTCGTTTGATTTTATCGGCCTCCGCAACTTCTTTAAGATCATCAACGGTCCTGAGACGGCCACCTTTGTACGCGTCTTCGTCTGGACCGTGATCTGGGCCGGAGTTTCGGTAATCGGCGCTCAGGTTGTAGGCATCTTCCTGGCGGTGCTTTTAAACAAGCCCGATTTAAAAGGCAGTTCCTTCTACAGAACGCTCTTCATTCTGCCCTGGGCCATTCCCGCTTTCATCTCTGTTTTGATGTGGCAGGGTCTGCTCAACACCGAATTCGGCGCCTTCAACCAGATTCTGATGCAGACGCACCTCGACAAGGTCATTCAGGCCCTGCTGGGACTCCTGCACTACAATCTTGAGCTGCCCATCGCCTGGCTCGACAAAGTCGGCTGGGCCCACATCTCCGTGCTCATGGTCAACGTCTGGCTGGCCTTCCCCTTCCAGCTCACCGTCTGTCTGGGCGCTCTGCAGTCTGTGCCTTCCGACGTCTATGAAGCCGCCGACATCGACGGCGCCAGCCCCTGGCAGCAGTTCAAGCTCATCACCCTGCCCCTGCTGCGTTCCTCCCTGCTGCCGGTTCTGATCTCCAGCTTCGCCTTCAACTTCAACCAGTTCGCCGCTATCTATCTGCTCACCGCCGGCGGTCCCGCCGTACCCGGAAGCAATGCCGGCGCTACCGACATTCTGATTACCTACTCCTACAAATTAGGCTTCAACCTCTTCCAATACGGCCTGGCCAGCGCCTACGCCATCTTCATCTTCATCCTGGTAGTCATTCTCTCCGGCGTCAACTTCAAGCTCACCGGCGCTTTTGACGACGTAAAATAAACGGAAGCCGACAGCTTCCGAGCGCAGAAGGAGATTCTCACCCTTCTGCGCCGCCCTAAATCCATCAAAGAAAATCAAGAGGAAGTATCATGTCGAGAAAAATGACTCCGCTGCAGAAGGTGCTGCTTCATATAATTCTGCTGGTATGCGTGGGCATAACGGTAATGCCGGTGGTCTTGGTATTGATTTCGTCGCTGAAAAATGACGCGACTTTGATTTCCACCTCTCTGATACCCAAATTTGAAGAGCTCTCGCTGGTAAACTACAAACGCCTGCTAACCGAAACTCCCTTCCTGCGCTGGATTCTCAATACCGTTATCGTGTCCGGCCTCTCCAGCATAATCGCCATCATGGTGACGGCCCTGGCCGGCTACGCCTTCTCCCGCTTCCAGTTTATCGGACGCAAAAACGGACTGATGACCATGATCCTGCTGCAGATGTTCCCGGCGGCCATGGCTATGGTAGCTATCTTCAGCCTGCTGCAGCATTTAGGCAACTTCACCGGCGGCGTCGTCGGCCTAAACTCCCGTTTGGGATTGTCGCTGGTTGAGATCGGCGCAGGCATCCCCTTCAACACCTGGATGATCAAGGGCTACGTCGACGCTCTGCCCCGGGAGCTGGAAGAATCGGCCTTAATCGACGGCGCTTCCACCTTCACTACCTTCACCAAAATCATACTGCCCCTGATGGGACCCATTCTGGCGGTAGTGGCCATTTTCAACTTTATCAGCCCTTACAGCGACTTCATCTTCCCCTCCGTAGTCATGTTTGACGAAAGCAAATACACGCTGGCCGTCGGTATGCAGAGCTTCATTTCCGGCAAGTTCTCCACCAACTGGTCGCTCTTCACCGCAGGTTCCATCCTGGGCGCTATTCCCATTATGGTGCTCTTCTTCGCTCTGCAGGGCTTCCTGGTAGAAGGTCTGACCAAGGGCGCGGTCAAGGGTTAATTTTGAAACCTGCGTTGTCAGCGTTTATGTCAAAGAAAATACAGGCACATTTCAGACTGATAATCTCAATGTGCCTGGTTTTTTTATGCTTCGGCGTTCTCCGCCCGGCCGCGGTGGCCGAAGGCGAGCTGCAGCCGCCCTATAAATCGCAGGCCTATTTAAACTCTTATTACCGCACCGTAAAGTATTACAACCCCAATTTAAACCGAAGGGAAACCGAAACCATTGTTTTGGCCCTTTTGCACTACTCCTACGAATACGCTCTGGACCCGCGTTTTGTTACAGCCGTCATCGCCTGCGAATCGGGCTTTAATCCTAAAGCCGTATCACCGGCCGGCGCCGTCGGCCTGGGACAGCTCATGCCCTCTACGGCCCGTTCGATCAATACCGACGATCCCTACAACATAAATTTAAATATACGCGGCGCCTGTTATCTGCTCAAGCGCAATCTGTTAAATTACGGCTGCGCCGACACCGAAGATTTAAGCGATATTCCGCCGGCTCTGAGCCTGGCTCTGGCCGCTTACAACGCCGGTCCCGGAGCGGTAGCCAGATACCGGGGAGTGCCGCCTTACAAAGAGACCCAAAATTACATCAGAAACGTCATAAGCGAATACCGCATTCTATGCGGACAGTAAAGCTCAAGGAAACAAAAGAGAAAAAAGCCGTTTTAATACTCTCTGTCGGCGCCCCGTCAAAAATGTGCTTTTGCACATTTTCAAGAAGGACAAAGCCCGCCTTAAAGCAACTAACTGAATTCTCATAAAGATATTTGAAAAAAACACCAATAAAGAGGTCAATAATGAATATATACAAATGGTTTTTGACCGCTCTGGCCATCTTCAGCCTGTTTGTTCTGCCCATAACCGCCCGGGCCGCAGAGTCCGAGGTTTCCACCGAGGAAATGAACGAGGCTCTGAGCGCTTTCTACAGCGGCAACTGGGATGAAGCCATCTCTCTGTTTGACGCCATCAGCGCCAAGGACCCCCAGAATACGCTGGCCCTGGCTTACGTTCTGGACGCCTATTACCGCAAAAAGGACGTCGACGGCATCGTCAGCCAGATTGAAACGGAAACCGCCGCAGCCGGCGAGACCGGAGAATCGCTGAGCCGCCTGGGCATGGCCTACTTCCTGCGCGGCAAAATCTTAGCCAATGTTCTCGACGAATCCTTAACAGAATTTAGAGCGGCCGTTGAAGCCGATCCGGACAATTCCATGGCCTATACCGGCATGGGTCTGGTTTATTTTCAGAAGCGCATGATGCCCCGCGCCAAAGGCTTCTTCGTCAGAGCCCTGCGCTTAAATCCCCACGACATTATGGCCATGGACCGCCTGGGCAACATTCTGCTGGTAGACGAAAAGAAGCCCGAAGAAGCCAAAGACATATATCAGCGCATAATTGAAGAGCTGCCCAACTATCCTGACGGTCAATATTTTATGGGATCCGCCCTTTACGATATGGGCAAAGTTGACGAGGCCATTCCTTATCTGCAGCGCTGCGCCGAGCTCGATCCGCACGGTTACACCCAGGGTTTTGACGCTCTCACTCTCTGCGGCGATATCTATCTGAAAGAAGCCAAGTTTGAAGAGGCTATCGCCATATACGAACAGGCCAAATCGGTCCGTCCCGACAGCACCTACGTCGATTACAAAATGAAGCTGGCCCGCGAAAAAAAGACCGCCCCGGCCACCAAGGTCAATGACGATTAGCTAAAAATTGCCGATACTCCCTTTTATTGTAAAGGGCATAAGCCTCCGCAATAGAAAGCTCCCTAAACAGGATATAAAGGGACATTGTGGAAAACTAGCTTCTTCGATGTTTAATTAGATTTTAACTGATAACAGTTTATAAAGGAGTCTGACTCTGTGAAAAAACTAATTTCTGCTTTGGCACTAGGAACGCTTCTGTGGTCTGCCCTGCCGGCCCAAGCTCAGTCCGGCCCGGATTACGATATGCGTTTTGAGCTCACCTACAGTCCTCTGCGCGTCTCTACCTCCGGTCCCTCCGGCGTAGTACACTGCAATTTGAACGCCATTACCTTAGGGGGTGAAGGCAGAGTTTTCGAAGGCATTATGTTCGGCGGGAACTACACTCGCGGCAGCAGCGACAAGCTCGATATTACAGGTGTTGACGAATTCAACAATCCCGTAACCTTCAACTGCAAGAATCCTCAGTACAGCGATCTCAATCTCTACCTGAAGATCCCCTTCAACTTCCAGGCTTTTGCCGACAGCAGCCGCACCCGCGACGACCGTCCGGCCATGTCTCCTTTCTACGGATACGTCGGCTACAAAAATACCTGCCTGAGAAGCTCCTGGCCCGACGGCTCCGGTCTTACCGGCAAAGCCAACATTGAAAACTCCTCCGGCTTCGGCTTCGGTTTAGGCGCAGAGGCTAACTGGGATCCCATCGGCGTGTACGGACAGGCGGTTTATTATCCCTGTATGCTGACCAAAAATATCGGTCTGGACGGCGATCCTGACGGCAAGCTCAACATCTGGGAATGGGATATCGGCCTGAGAACTCATATTGAGGACAGCCCCATCCAGGGCAAGATCGGCTACCACTGGGAGCAGCACAGAGCCAGCAACCTGAGACTGAAATATGACGGTTTCAGAATCGGCCTCAGCGCGGAGTTCTAAAGAGATAAGCCTTTTGTAGAAACATTATATACGGCAAAAAAAATCGGCCTCTCAAGGGCCGATTTTTTTATATGGAGCATACCGCCTGAAAACAGTCCAGTACCCGTGCCTATGAACTTCAAAGCCGCGCCGTTCATTCCGAACAGATCCTTTGCTATACCGAACCGCTTTTTTATCATTCTGAGCGAAGAATCTTCGCCCCTTAAAAAGCAAAAGATCCTTCGCCGGCAGCTCAGGATGACAACAAAACTGCTGCAGTAAACAGATCGCCTGTCATTCTCAGCAAAGCGAAGAATCTGTCAAGTATGTTTAACTTGTTTTCGTTATGCAGGTTCTCTTCATCGCTGCCGCTCCGCGCGAAGCTGTGCCCGAATCACCCGCGTACGCGTCAAAGAAAACCTTTATTCAGCGTGTCTGCAAAAAGCTTGTTTTTCCTTAACTTACCGACAGTACAACCATGTTCTGCAGGTTTTCGCTGCGTCGGTTTTGTTTTGCACTTCGCTCTGCGGCTGCGCTCCGCTCGGACGCTCGCTTCAGAGCAAAAAAAAACCTGTGCAGACCATGTATGCTGAAAGCCTGTTTTTGCTAAACTTACCGACAGCAGCCTCTAAGCCCATTCTCTTATATGGGACGTCTGTTGCTGAAAGCTCTGGATATGGTCATAGGATCGGTATATTCCAAATCAGCGCCGATAGGAAGTCCGGACGCCAATCTGGTAACCGTCAGTCCTTTATCCTTAATTATGTTATTTATATAAAGGGCGGTCGCTTCTCCGGAAACCGTAGGATTAGTAGAGAGGATAACCTCCTCGATAGGCTCCTGCTGCAGCCGCGCCAACAGTGAATCGATATTGAGCTGATCGGGTCCTATACCGTCCAGAGGAGAGATCAGACCTCCCAAAACATGGTAGAGCCCTTTATATTCGCCGGCGCCCTCCATGGCCATGAGGTCGCGGGCGGTAGCTACAACGCACAGCAGCTTGGCATTGCGGCGCGGGTCCCGGCAGATTTCACAAAGTCCTCCCTCCGCTAAATTGCCGCATCTGGAACAGGAGGTCAGACGGGCCTTGACGTCGAGCATAGCCTGAGTCAGGGCCCTGACCCGCTCATCAGAGGCGCCCAGCAGATAAAAGGCCAGTCTTGAAGCGCTCTTCGGTCCCACGGTAGGGAGAAACTGCAGTTCATAGATCAGCCGCTCCAGAGAAGCGGGATATTTAGCCATGGCAGTCTAGAAAAGACCAGAAAGCCCCGACGGCAGATTCAGACCGGCCGTCACCTTGCCCATGCGGCTGTTTGAAAGATCGCGGGATTTAGCCAAGGCATCCTTAAAAGCCACCATCACCAAATCCTCCAAAGTTTCAACGTCCTCGGGATCGACGGCGTCTTTGCTGATCTTCACGGATTTAATCTCCTGAGAGCCGGTCATAACTATCTTGACAGCTCCGCCGCCGGACATGCCCTCAACGGTTGATTCTTCCAATTCCTTCTGAGCCGAAGCCAAATCCATCTGCATCTTCTGCTGCATCTTCTGCATCTGCTTAAGAATATTCTTGTTCATCGTCTACCTCTAAAGAAAAACATATTAAATAGTGAAAAGAGCGGGATTTTTTCGTCCATTGGACCGACAAAGCCTTTTTTTGTTAAACTCAATCCAAATATAAAGTATGCAGATTCAGACTCTTGCCGCTCACCTCCAGAACGGCCATGCGTGCGCGGTCGCCTCCTCTGGGCTCGGAGGCGCTGCCGGGATTGACATAGAGAACGTCGTTTCTGTAGTACCGGCGGCTGCGGTGGGTATGGCCGTAAACCACGACGTCAATCCTCTGCGGGTCGGGCTCAAAGGAAAGGTGATCTATATTATGGATCACATATATAGCCACATCCTCTACCTTCAAAATATCATCTTTAGGCAAATCCTCAGCCCAGGGACGCCAGTCGCAGTTTCCCCGTACCGCCGTCAGCGGCTTCATCGCCTCCATCTCGCTGAGGATGCTCAAGCTTTCGGTATCACCGGCGCAGACAATATAATCGCATTTTTCCAGACAACGGCGGGCATTGTCGCTGAGCCGGCCGTGAATATCCGAGATTAAAGCCACACGTACCATAGAAATCAGCTCTTTCTGTTCAAGGTCTTGACCTTTTTACTATATTGACAGTTTCTTCCTCAGGGTCAAAAACGATTTTCAGTTCCCCTGTCTCCAGCTTCTTTTTTAAAACGCCTATTCGCTTTTCCAAGGGCATGTCGCATTCGTAGCCGCCTCTGGTGGCATATTCCTCCAAAACTCCCTCCAAAGCCTCGCTGCTCAGCTGCTTATAAGGTATATCTATCAAACGTTCGTCAATATTATCGGCCTTCATATAATTCATCTCTCCTGACAGCGCAGCCTCATTCATTGGCATAGGTATCGATCAGTCTGCCGTTAAAGCTGTTGATAACCTGCTGCACGGCATGTTTATAAACGGTCTCTTCGCTGTCCGACAGACCGAAAAGCAGCTTAATAGGCCTTTTCATTAAATCGGAGCAGTGCTTTTCCAGCAAAGCCTTGTTTTCCGCAGCCTTTCTGTAATTATCAGCCATGCCCGCGCCGAATTGAATTTTGATAGAGCCGCTTTTACAGGACAGGCAGGTCGTAGCCAATATATAAGGATAGAGCTGAGGCTCTAAATCCTTGAGCTTGCTCAAAAGCTTGCTCCAAATCTCCGACGGCGGAGCGCCCTTTTTGGCTTTAGGTTTCTCGACCCTCTCCGGCGGCAGCTCTCCGGCTGAGAATAAGCTTTCCGAGCCGCTCTCTCTGCTCGGTCCGACTGGCTTGGGAAGAGCGTCCCAGCCCAGTTCATCCTCCTGAACCTCTCTCTTCGCTTCTGCCTCGGGCGCCCGGCTTCCGGGTCCCCGCGCCTCCGCAGAGCCTGCAGTTCCAGTTCCCCGCGATCTCGCAGCAGTATCATTCTGAACGCTGTAAGCCTTGACTGCGCCTTCTTCCTTTACCGCCGCGCCGCCTTTTTCAGAGGTTTTGACATTTACAGGCGCCGCTTTGCCTTCTGAAGCGACTGGCATCGCAGCTTCCGCAGGCAGAGGCTTCCACCCGGACAGATTATCGGTTTTTCTTTCCGCAGGCGGAGAAGCCAGGCTCCTGAAACCGCCGCCGACAGCAGCAAAGCCGCGTTCCTCCAAGAGCTTAAGCTTATCTTCAAGTTTTTTCAGTCTCAGCTCCAAATCGGCTGTACTCTCCGAACCCTGCAGAGCCGTAAGCTTTACCAAGACCGCCTCCCACAGCAAGCGGGGATTGCCGCTGCCCCGCAGCTGCTGCTGCAAATCGGAAAACGCTTTAATCCACGTCATCAAATCGCGCAGGCTGAGAGAAGAAGCCAAAGACGTCAATTGCCGGAAGCTGCTGTCGCTGACCTCTAACAAGCCCCCGTCGGCAGCCTTTACGCTGACCAACATGAGCCGGCGCAGATATTCCAGCAGCTCAGAGGCGAGCTTCTGCAGATCGCGACCGTTTCCGATGATCCCATCCAAAGTCTCTATCGCCCCTCTGCTGTCCTTATTTATCAAGGCGGAGACCAGGTTCTGCATGGCCTCCAGGCCGGCCAGTCCCAAAAGTTCGCGCACCGAAGGCGCGTCTATATGTCTTCCGCAAAATGTCAGGGCCTGCTCCAAAGACACCAGAGCGTCGCGCAGAGAACCGTCGGCCGCGCGGCCTATAAGCTCCGCAGCCTCACTGTCCAGCGTCAGGCCTTCCTGCTCGGCGATATAAGCCAAACGTCCTGCAATCTGAGCTAAGGTAAAGCGGCGGAAATCGTAGCGCTGACAGCGGGAAAGAATCGTAGGCAGCAGATCCTGCGGATGCGTCGTGGCCAAAATAAAGACGACATGGGCGGGCGGCTCCTCCAGAGTCTTCAGCAAAGCGTTGAAGGAAGCGGAAGAAAGCTTATGGACCTCGTCAATAATATAAACCTTATAGCGAACTTCAGCCGGGGCAAACTGCACCTTTTCCACAATGTATTCGCGGATTTTTTCAACCTGGGTATGGGAAGCTGCGTCAATTTCCAAAACATCGAGGCAATTGCCTTCGGCAATTGAGCGGCAGGCGGCGCACTCTCCGCAGGGAGAGGACGTAGGTCCCTTTTCACAGTTGAGGGCCTTAGCCAAAATGCGGGCGGTGCTGGTCTTTCCCGTGCCTCTGGGGCCGCAGAACAGGTAGGCGCTGGCCGGTTTGCCCGCCGCTAAAGCGTTGCGCAGCGTGCGCACCACAATTTCCTGGCCCACTAAATCATCAAAATTCTGCGAACGCCATTTCTGAAAGAGCGATAGAGTGGCCATAATCAAAACCTGCTTTCCGAGGACTAAAAACTGTTTCTATTCTTTAGCAAACGCTCAAAAAACACCCTGCCCTGCGGAGAAACAAATCGGCCCTTTTTTTCGCCTTCGACCTTTCTATATCCAGCTGCGGGCAAAGCCGGAAAGCAGAAAAACCGGTTTTACCTCAATGCCGTTAAATTAAAGCAATATTTTGCTGGAAACGGCGCAGCAGCTTGTCTGAACAGCGCTTGTGAATGCCTCCCCTGTCATTGAGAGCGCAGCGAAGAATCCTGCCTGCCAGCCAAAGACGGCAGCGGTTCAGCCTGTTGGCAGAGCGGAATCAGGTTGAGGCGGTCAGCTGAATGTTATCGGCAAAATGGCTGACGCCTGTCAGCGTCTCTATGGCGCTGCGATTCCAAAATTTGTTTTCCCAGCAATAAAACACGTCTTTTCGCTTTTTAAATATCCGGAAAGGAGCGACAGTATTATCATAAATATGCAGAATATCGCACACTTCCACAAGCTGCGGAACCAACAGCAGCGCCTTGCCGTATCTTAAGCGGACCTTATCGTCAGGGACGCCGTGTCCGCCTAAAGCCACACGCGCATTTATTCTTGCTATATTTATATTTACATCAGATGTAAGCACATATATGCCTCTTACAAAATAGCCGTTTTTCCGCGCCCTAATCAGAAGATTCAGATTTCTGTCGGTAGAAAGCACCGTTTCAAAAGTAAAATCGGCCCTGCGCTCTACCATGCTTTCTCTCAAAGCTTCCGCCTTAACGGCAGCTTCAAGATCGCCGCAGAGAGTCGTTTTCTTAATATCGTCTGCGTTGATATATTCGCCCGCGGTCCGTGCCATGCGGGTAATAGTTGACTTTCCGCTTCCGTTAGGGCCGGCAAAAACCATAACCTCGGGCAATTTTACTCTGTTATCCGACATATTCGCGCCTGCCGTCCGGATATTCAAGATAAGCTCTCCTGTTTTCCTCATCGTATCTGGCAACAGGCAAACCTTTTATTCTCCGAATTTCATCATCTATACGTATAGACTCCTTGAACCTCCGGGTCAGCTCCTCATCGGAAATTCCGCAGGTTGAATCGAGTTCATTTAAAACGCTAACTTCAGCAGCTTTTTCCTGCCCATTATTATTGTAGGACGTCATAACCCCATCGCCTCCGTCTTCAGCCTGCAATATGCCTCCGGCTCATGCTTCTGTTTCGTTTGTCTTATAAAGATATTCTCCCCTGCCTTCCTATTCGAAACATCTGGGTTCTCAACGCTGTCCGAGCAAAGCCGGGAAGGCAAAAACATTTTTTCCCTGTCCGCGCTGCCCCGTTTTTTTTTGCGCTCCGCGCCCGCCGCGGAGTCCGTTTTTCCCGCCGTTCCTCCCAGCAGGCAAACGACGGAAAACATCTCAGGTCAAGGCGGTCAGCTTTTGATAACGGCCCATTAAATGCGCCAGACAGACGCTTTCCTCTGCCTCCCCGGCGGACAGGCCGTAGGCCGCCATGACAGCCTTGTCGTTGAGCTGATGCGCCCGGCGCAGTTCGTTAGGCATAATCTGATCGTCGTAAAGTTCGGCAAAACTGCTTTGGGGATAAAGGGCGCGGGCCGCCAGAATGGCCCGAGCGGCTTCTTCGACTGCGGCCTTCTGCGCCTCCGTGGGGTCGGGCCAGGGGAAATTGTTATAGACGACGGAATTTGAATAATTATAATCGCTCTTCAGCCTGCCGCAGAAAGCTCTTGTCCAGGCCATATGCATACTTGAGCTCAATATCCCCAGCTCATACATTCCGACGCCGGGAATAAAAAACAGACTGTCGCCGGGAATAACCTCCGGCGGCAGACAATCGACGGGAATATAGCGCCTCAGCCCCGACGAAACCTTAGGCATGGCGATATAGCCGGAAGCGCATTCGCTTATTTCATCAAAAAGCATAGGAGTCTCCGCTTTTCTTCTGGTCGCCGCCTTAGGACTGCGCCGGCGGTATTCTCTCACTCTTTCTGTGCGCTCCCGCACCAAGGGGCAGTTATCCAGCGCCTCCGCCTCAACTCCATGCAGCCATAAACAGTAACGGGATTTTCTGTCGATAAAATCCTTGCCCATCATAAAAGGGCGGATAAAGACAGCGGCCTGCGGCTCGTCTTTAAGCAGACCGTCCTTCTCGGCTTCGGTTAAAATCAGAAAACCGCCTTCGACGGGCTTACCGCCGTGGCTCATTGCCGATACGCAGCATATAGGCGCCTTGCGGCTTTCAATAAAAATATTATCTCCGTCGAGCAGATAAAAGTTTATATTTTCGGCGGCATAAGAGCGCCCATCCGCAAAAAGACGCTTCAGCTTTTGGTTCTCTGCGCAGCTGAAGCCGATGATTACACAGTGAACCTGCGCCCCCTGAGCGCTCTCGCCGCTCCATTTAAAGGTCTGACAGGCAAAATCGATACGGACCTTAAAACGCTCATACAGAGGCTTCCAAACCGCAGCAGTCTGTTCGCCCTGAGTTATAGAATTGGTAGAAACAAACGCCGCGCGCACCCCGCTGCCGCTCATAAGCTGCGCCGCTTTGAAATACCAGGCCGCCGCATAGTCTATTTTCCCGGCCTTACTGTAAGGTCTGCCGTTTTCGTCAGCATATACGCTCAGCATATCGGCCTTCTGCTCCCGGCTCTGCAGATAGTAGCCCACAAAAGGCGGATTGCCGATAATATAGCTGAGTTTATCTTTAGGGACGACCTTTTCCCAATCCAGGCGCAGAGCGCTGCCCGCGGCGATATTAGCGCAGGTCTTCGGCGGCGTAAGGTCCGGATGAAACCTGACGGTTTCCTCGGTTTCCCTGAACATAAGACGTTCAGCGAGCCAAAGAGCGCTTTTGGCCACAGCCGCCGCAAGGCTGTCGAGCTCTATTCCGTAAAACTGGCCGACGGAGACCCGCACCGGATTCAAAACGCCAGAGTCCAAGCCCGTCGTCTCTCCGCATATCAGGCGCAAAGCCTCATTTTCCAGCCGCCGCAGACAAATATAGGTTTCCGTCAAAAAATTGCCGCCGCCGCAGGCCGGGTCAAAAAAGACCAGACCGCTCAGCTTGCTCTGAAAGGCCCTCAGCCTGCCGATACGCCTGATCGGATCCTTTTCGGTCTTTGCAGTTTCCAGTTCCGCCTTGAGATCGTCCAGAAACAGCGGATCGATAACCCTATGAATATTCTCTGCGGAAGTATAGTGAATGCCGTCGGAGCGGCGCGCCGCCGGATTCAGGGTCGCTTCAAAGAGAGCGCTGAAAACTGCGGGGTTCAGCTCCGGCCAATCAACCTCCGAAACGGCTCTTACCAGCAAAAGGCCGCACAGCTCACCGTCAAAATCGGGGATTTCAATGTTTTTATCGCTGAAAAGACCGCTGCTTACATAAGGTAAAGCGGCCAGAGTCTCATCCAGGCAGGCTGCGCGCTTCTCCGGCGGAGTATCCAAAATTTCAAAGAGATGCGCCAGAACGCCGCGCAAGGAACCGGTTTCGCACCGACGCAAATACCCGCGCAGCCTCAGCGGTCTTCCGAACAGTCCGGCCGCATCGGCATAGAGGCAAAAAAACAGACGCGCGCACAGAACGTTCAACCCCCTGAAGGTCTCGGAATCATTCTTTTTTTTGCATCTCTTCAGGAGAGCCTCGTACAATAGGCCGACCGTCCGCCCGGCCTTCACGGATATATCCATATCCCGCCGCAGACTCCCGCTGCCGGTATCGGCATTATTCACTGAAAATGGGCTCCGCTTGGCAAATTTTGACAGTTTATCACCGCAATCCGCATGGGCAGTTTTTTCTGTAAAAGGCCGTTTTCCCCTATATTGCCGCAGGAACCGCCAAAAGCAGACTTCAGCGCTCCTGCCTCATTCGCGCTGCCATCAAGTTAAGCAAAAACGTGCTTTCAGCAGACAGGCTTTGCACAGGTTTTGTTTTGCGCTGAAGCGAGCGTCCGAGCTCCTGCGGCGGCGAGCGCGGAGCGAAGTGCAAAACAAAACCGACACGGCAAACACATGCAAAACACGTTCTAAAGATTCTTCGCTGCGCTGTCAATGTCAAAAGAAAAAAGCTCAGAGGGATAAGGAACAGGCCCGGAAGCACGGGGAATGGGGCGGAAGCATAAAGGGCAAGGGCTCAGGGTTACATACCGCCCCAAATTGTGATAAAATTAGCACGTTGAGCCTCGCGCAAAAGCGCGGGCGCCGACTATTTTAATAGGCGCGATTTCTGAGATCCGCCCTTTAAGGAATGTAAAAATATGAGCGAAGAAATCAACAATGCTCCCAACGGCACGGAGAGCGTATCCCCTCACGCCACCAACTTCATCCGCAACATCATCGATGAAGATTTAGCAAGCGGCAAGCACACTACCGTCGTCACCCGCTTCCCGCCCGAGCCCAACGGCTACCTCCATGTGGGCCACGCCAAAGCCATCTGCCTCGATTTCGGCCTGGCACAGGATTATAAGGGGACCTGCCATCTGCGCATGGACGACACCAACCCCGGCAAGGAAGAGACCGAATACATCAACGCCATTAAAGAAGACGTCAAATGGCTCGGCTTCGACTGGGGCGAAAAGGTTTACAGCGCTTCCGACTATTTTGACAAGCTCTACGAATACGCCGAACGTCTGATCATGAAGGGCGACGCCTATGTCGACGATTCCAGCGCCGAAGAGATCCGCCTCAGCCGCGGCACCCTGAACGAGCCCGGCAAGAACAGCCCTTACCGCGACCGCTCCATAGAGGAAAATCTGGACCTCTTCCGCCGCATGAAAGCTGGAGAGTTCCCGGACGGCGCCAAGGTCCTGCGCGCCAAAATAGATATGGCCGATCCCAATATCGTCATGCGCGACCCCACCTTATACCGCATCCGCCATCAGTCTCATCCTCACACCGGCGACAAGTGGTGCATCTACCCCATGTACGACTTCACTCACTGCCTGTCTGACTCCATTGAGGGCATTACCCATTCGCTCTGCACTCTGGAATTTGAAAACAACCGCCCGCTTTACGACTGGGTTCTGGAGCATGTAGGCGTCGAATGCCGTCCGCGCCAGATCGAATTTTCCCGCCTCAACCTGGAATCGGTCATCGTCAGCAAGCGCAAGCTCCTCCAGCTGGTCAAGGAGCATTACGTAAACGGCTGGGACGACCCGCGCATGCCTACCATCGCCGGTATGCGCCGCCGCGGCTATACGCCCGAGGCCATTAAGCTCTTCTGCGACAGAATCGGCATCAGCAAAGCTGAAAGCTGGATCAGCTATTCTATTTTCGAGCAGGCCGTCCGCGACGACCTCAACACCAAGGTTCCCCGCGTCATGGGAGTTCTGCGCCCCCTGAAGCTCGTTATCGACAATTATCCCGAGGACCTGACCGAAGAGTTTGAAGCTCCCTTCTTCCCCGACGATCCGCCCAAGATGGGGCACAGGATGCTCAAGTTCACCAAAGAGATCTACATCGACCGCGACGACTTCATGGAGAACCCCGTTCCTAAGTTCTTCCGCCTCTCCCCCGGCAAAGAAGTGCGCCTGCGCCGCGCTTATATCATCAAGTGCGAATATGTTGTCAAAGACGAACATGGCAATATAACCGAAGTCCACTGCAGCTACGATCCCGCCTCCAAGGGCGGCAACGCTCCCGACGGGCGCAAGATCAAAGGCACGCTGCACTGGGTATCGGCTAAGGAATCGGTCCCCTGCGAAGTAAGGCTTTACGATCGCCTCTTTGCAGTCGATCATCCCGCCACCAACCCCGACGTAAACTTCATCGACGAGCTCAATCCCAACTCTCTGGAAGTTTTAACCGAAGCCAGAGTGGAGAAGAGCCTTGAAGGCGTGGAAGCCGGCAAGTGGTTCCAGTTTGAGCGCACCGGCTACTTCTACACCGACAAGGACACAACGCCTGAGCGTCCCGTCTTCAACAGGGTTGTCACCTTAAAAGACACCTGGGCCAAGATTATGCAGGGCGCCAAGTAAGCTCCTCCGCATTCTGCCAAAGGCAATAACAGAGACTGCCGCATAAAAATGCGCGGCAGTCTTTTTTTATTTACGCGCATTCCTGACGCACCGTCCGGCTGAACGCAGCGAATAATCTTTCAAGCATGTTCTGCATGTTTTCGCTATGTCGGTTTTCTTTGCCGCTGCCGCTCCGCGCTCGCTTACGCTCGAATCTCCGCGCACGCGTCAAAGAAAACCTTTATTAAGAATGTATGCTGAAAGCTTGTTTTTGCTTAACTTACCGACAGTGCTATGCGCCGGCGCTCTGAACAGCCGCCCTGCGCTGAACATTGTGAACAGTTATCTCCCGCAGAATGTCTGCGCCAACCTTAAACCGCTCCGCATGTTCAAAGCGGCAGAGAACGGCGCAAAAAGGCGGCTTCAGCGCAGAACCGCAGAAAACGCTCCTTTCAGACAAAAAAAAAGGACCTGATAAGTTCAGATCCTTCATATATGGTAGCCCGGACGGGAATTGAACCCGTGATCTCCGGCTTGAAAGGCCAGCGTCCTATACCGCTAGACCACCGGGCCATAATATTGGTGGACGAGAACGGACTCGAACCGCCGACCCCCTGCTTGTAAGGCAGGTGCTCTAACCAACTGAGCTACTCGTCCAAAAAAAAAGCCTGCTATATTATTCAGAAGACAGCAGACTTGTCAGCCTACAGTAAGCTGTGGTAGCCCGGACGGGAATTGAACCCGTGATCTCCGGCTTGAAAGGCCAGCGTCCTAAACCGCTAGACCACCGGGCCATAAATTCTGCAGATGGTGGGCCCACCTGGGATCGAACCAGGGACCAATTAGTTATGAGCCAACTGCTCTGACCGCTGAGCTATGGGCCCATCTGGCTATGCAAGTTTAGCACATAACCCCCAATTTAGCAAGAGTTAAAGGCGTATTTTTTCAAGTTTCCGCCGCCGCGCAGCTTCCTGAAGATAAATATTGTTCGCTCCCTGTAAAACGGTAAAACCGGCTCTCCCGACACAAAATCAGAATTTAAGCAAGGAACGCGCTTTAGTGTAAGGTATACCGCGTTTGTCTAAAACCTGTTCGTATACCTCCGCACATTTACAATGTAAATCGGCTAAGGTTCTGTACCTGGAAGTAAATTTCGCCAGAATGTCGGGGTAGGAGGCATAGGTTATTTTAGCGTTGTCATACTCTTTAAGAAGCTTCTTAATTTCTCTCAATTGATCTGTCTGACTTGATATTATAGAGCCATCGTTCAAGCCGGCCGCCGCAAATTCAGGAACCGACTCACGCAAATAGGGCAAATTTTTCCTGTAGCCTTCTATTTTACCATCCAAGACAGACAGATCTAAATCTACATACATAAGACGCTGCTTTTCTTGTTCACGTTTACGTTCAGCAGCCTCTTGCTCGATTTTTATCCTCTCCTTTTTATACTCTTCGTTAGCGGCCTGACGTCGGCGCATCCGCTCTAATTCTTCGTCGGAAACAGACCCGGAGCTTTGGCCGGAAGCATTTACAGCGTCCTGCGTGACGCTTTGAGCAGCAGGGGCGGCGACCGTCTGGCGCGTTTTTTTGCGGGAAGCCTTAGGATAATTTTCTTGGGCAGACGCAATATCCGTATCAGCTGTTCCCATTAAACAAGCTAAAAAAGAGACAAAGGCTGCCGCACGCCATGCTTTATTCATAATAATAACTCCTTGAATCCCAATGTCATAAAGTTAAGGCTATATTTCGCTGAAAATGGAATAGCGTCATATCTGCATTATGCTTGTAATTATTTCCCCTGTCAATCTGAGCGCAGCGAAGAATCTGTCAAGCATGCTTTGCGTGTTTGCGTTATGTCGGTTTTCTTTGCCGGCGCCGCTCTGCGTTCACTCCGCACGCCTTCTCCGCGTACACGTCAAAGAAAACCTTTGTTAAGCATGTATGCCGTAAGCACGTTTTTCTTAACTTACCGACAGTGCCTTGAATCCGGTGTTCTTTTAAGGCGCAAGAGCTTAAAGCCGATAAAGCCGGAACGGCGATGCGCTGAATATTGCAATGCCGCTCATGCCATTTTGCCGAAAAGAGCGCGTCAGCCGAAGCCTGTAGCCGAGCGTTTACATAGCCTTCCGCCGCCGCTGTTTGTCTAATCTTTCCATATAATATAGATATTTCTTGCTTAAGAAATACGCGGCTTACTTTAAAATGGCAACTCCCGTTCCGCTTGCAAAGCCCTGCCTATATCACCCGGCCCCCCGCCTTAAGCGCCCAAGCGAAGGTTATCAGCTCTTCAAGCTCAAGATTCTTCGCTCACGCTCAGAATGACAAAATCCGTTCCGCTTGCTGAACCATGCCTGCCTATGTCATCCTGAGCCGGGCCTTAACCCGGCGAAGGATCTTAAATGTACCTGACGCTAAGCTCCTTCGCTGCGCTCAATCTGACAGATGGGCTTTAAGGCGCAGAATTCGCCTCAATACAGACATTTATAAAAAGGAAGTAGTAGTGACACACTGTCGTCAAGTTAAGCAAAAACAGGCTTTAAGCAGACATGTTATACACAGGTTTTGTTTTGCTCTGAAGCGAGCGTCCGAGCTCCGGTTACGGCGAGCGCGGAGCGAAGCGCAAAACAAAACCGACATAGCAAAAACGTGCAGAACATGCTTGAAAGATTCTTCGCTGCATTCTCAATGGCAGAGAAACATTTACAAGCATTGGTAAAACAAGCTAATGTACCTTTTTTAGCAATATTATGCCTTAACTTTATGACATTGAGTAGTGACACCGTGAACTTTTAACCTGAGGTGTCAATTTATGCCTAATACCGTTATCTTCCGCCGCTCCCCTCGCTGCGCCCAAGGCTTCACCCTGATCGAGCTGATGATCGTCATCGCCATTATCGCTGTTTTGGCAGGAATTATGATCCCTAACTTTGTCAAGGCCCGGGAAGAATCACTTCGTACCGCAGCCATAGAAAATATGAAAAGCATAGGAACCGCCTTGGAAATGTATGCCGCCGATAACGCCGGCTGCTATCCCGTCCAATTAAAAAAGCTTACGCCCGATTATTTAAAAGCTATCCCAACCTGTCCTTATAACAATCAAAGCTATTATTACAGTTTTACTGTAAACCCAAATGGATATTCTTTGATTACACCTCGTATTACAAGTTCAGGAAAAAAACCTGAAGATATTCTCTATCGAAACGGTCAGCTTGACATCTACAAATTTGATGAATAATCTACAAAAGCATATATAACTGCGAGCTCTGCATATCCGACATATGATTCTCTATGCCGAAATAGTCTTCGCACAGACGGGCCAGCCGCTTAATCTTTCCGTTTATTTCCGGAGCGGCAAATACGTAAAAGCGCCACAGATTTTTGTGCTTGTCCAGCAGAGTTCTGACTTCCGGAAGATCCAAACCGGCCAAGCTCTCTGGCTCGTCTACTCCAACCTTAACCAGCACCTCGGCTTCTTTCAGCTGCATAGAACCTGATGGGCAATATATGGCAATATCTTCAGCATTGACCTTCAGCCTGGAAGCCAGCTCTCCTTCGGTTTCAGCCCTGGCGGCTACATCCTTATGGTATCTGTTTATGAGCTTTTCCCTGTTTTCAGAGCCTATATGACAGGTCAAAACATAGGCCTGCTTGTAAAGGCGGCGCGAAGCCAAATCGGCCAGCAGCTTCTTTACCGCAGGATCGCTTCCGGCCCGCAGCTCCAGGAAATAGAGAAAGCGCTCGTCGCCGAGATGGAAAAGCTCTTCCTGCCTGACGTTAAAGCGCAGAGCCCGCTCCAGCAGCTTGGAAATCATTACGCCGGAAGCCAGCTTGGTATGATGAAAGAAGACTCTCTCCGTCAAAAAATAGCGCAGACGCAGCAGATTTATCAGCTCGGAAATGAAATCTTCCCTGACAATGCCGCTTTTTTGGCAGTCTAAATAAAGATGCCCGTTGTAAATGCGCAGACTGCGCATAATGCGCCTGTCGTACTTATGAGGCAGGCCGCAGAAAAAGGCGTCTCTGGCCAGATAGTCCAGCAGATCGGCGCAGAAGGTCCCGGAAATGATCTCCTTGCGCCAGGGCTCTGCCGCCTCGCCGCTTAAAATGGCCAAAACATCCTCGGTGAGTTTATATCTGGTCAAAACTTTAGCCAGCTCGCCCCTGCCGGTCAGAAAAGCTTTAAAGCGCTCCGCCGACTCGTGCCGGCTGAAAATGCAGCGTTCATCCTCTATGGTATGTCCAAAAGGAATATGCCCCACGTCATGGAGCAGAGCGGCCGCTTTTATGGCCAATTCTTCTTTTTTGCCAACCGTGAGGCCGAACTCTCTGAGAACGTTTAAGAGTTCTCCCGTCAAAAAGCACGTACCCAGGCTATGCTCAAACCTGGTATGCACCGCTCCCGGGTAAACAAAAAAAGCCGTTCCGAGCTGCTTTATCCCGCGCAGACGCTGCATCTCCCGGGTATCGAGCAGCTCGATTAGCTCATTCGATAAAAATATATCCCCATGAACTGGGTCTCTGAATATTTTCAAATTTAGTCTTCGTCTTCTTCGCTGAGTTCGCCGGAATAGACTGAAACCTCGCGGATCATACAGTCTAACTGAGCCGCGCTGATCTGACTTACGGGGCAAGCCGCCTGCAGAACCACATATTCGCAATCGTCCCCTCTGCTGATCATCAGACGACTGTAGATTAAATCCCTGTCGCAGAAGCGCAGCAGCTCAGCGGGGTCGATATCCTCATCCATAGGACCTATTTCCGCCTCCACCACAATCGCTTCGGATTCGTGATACATGGCGTCGTCAATGTCGACGATAAAGACGTCTACTTCGGGCTGATCGTCAGGATAGACCTTAAAAACCTGCTCCTCGGGGATCCACTCCGCTTCCATATGCTCATCGTGGTATTTGGCATAGACCAGAAGCTCATCGATCAAGCTGTTTAAAAATACCGGTATCTCCGGTTCAAGCTCTTCGTTCTCGTCCTGAATGTTTTCCTTAGCTTCAGACATATAAAACTCCTAAACAATTTTTCTCATATACGCAAAACAGCTTTGAAAATCTGCGTGCAGAAAAAACAGCCTGCGCCCTTTCTCTTAAGGCAAAGCTCTTACCTGCAAAACCTCTCGATTAAGCGGCTTAAAGCAGCCGGAAAGCCCGGTACAGGTCAGCATATAACCGTACCGGCTATTCATAAAAAAAGATTCCGCATAAACTGAATTATGCGAAATCTCTTTCTGTTAATAAGCCTTAGGCTTCTCTAAATTATAATCCCTGAGGAGTGTAGCCGTTGGCCGCGGTGAGCTTCACGGCGTCGGTGGTTATGTCGCCGATATTGCCGAAGTGCAGGTCGGTCATCTGCTCGAGCTGGCTCTGAGGAACCTGATAGATGCTGAAGCGTCCGGGTTCAAAGCCCTCCTTGCTCTTGAAGAGACCGCCGTCGCGGTTGATGATATCTTCCTGAGAAAGGACGAAGGAAGCGCTCTTGAGTTCGCCGGTCTTATCGTCGGCCCAAACCACGGTCTTAAAGAACTTCATGGGGATCTGAGTAGGCTCGCTCATGCGGCCGTGGTTATCAAACTTAGGATCGTTTTCGGAGAAGATGGGACCGGTTATGACGGTATATTTATCGCCGGCGGCCCTGCAGCTGTCGAGAACGTGGTTCTCCAGTTCGAGCCATTCCTTCTGGTTGAGGTCGGCGTGCTGGAGAGTGGCGTTGCAGTAGCTGAAGCTGTCGAGGTTGGCCTGCTGCGCGTTGCGGCCCCAGCAGGGATCTAAGCGGCGAACCATATGGCCCTTGTCGATGTCGTTGTTGCTGTAAGCTTCGTTGCCCAGCTGACAGTCGCGGGGAATGCGGCCGTCTATCTGCCAGCTTCCGTTGCGGGGAGGATCGGTAGACTGCGAACCGTCAATGTTGCAGATCGTGAAGAAGCACTGTTTGCGCTCCTTATTCATTACTACGGAGAAATTCGTGTAAGTCAGCTCACACTCGCCGGGTTTGTCGGTGCGCATGGCCACTTTGTCTTTGATGGAATCGCCCAAGGTCGGCATAGGCAGTTCTTTGCCTAAGAAGGTCCTGTCGTAACCGGGTCGGTTAGGATACATGTTGACTTCGTCGTTGCCGACTCTGCCGGGGCCCTGAGGACCGCGCCCGCCGCCTACTTTGCCGCCGCCTTTATTGCCGCCCTTATGCTTGGACATAAAGAGTCTGCCGGCGCTGGCGTATTCCTGCTCCTGCTTAAGTTCTTTGGAATCGTCGCGCACAAAGACATCTTTGCTGGTTCCTTCAAAACCTTCGGGACGACTGATAGAACTTTCGGGGATTTGAGTGTTAGTGTAAAATGAACTGCCGGAAATGCTGCCTATTCCCATTTGTTTTCCCGCTCCAATTCGCTTCGTGAATTATTGCCGAACTGCCTTCGGCTATTCAGAAACGGATCGCTTCTGTCGGACCTGTACCGCACTTTAAAATATTGAGCGCTCAAAACTTCCCCGACAGACAACCCAAATTCTTTTCTTTTTTATCTGCAGACCGCGCTTTGCTGTTGAAGCTTTATCTGCTTCCTAATATTATAGACTATTTTATGTAAAAATGGCGGAGATTTGTTAATTAGATGTAAAAATCTAACTAATTTAAATATAAAAATCGCCGAAATTTCGGCGCTTAGCAAATACACAATACCCTTTATAGCAAGGACATGAGAGCAGAGAAAACCCGATATTTAAGGCTTTTGACTGCATAATAACAAAAAAATATTAGGCAGTTTTGCAATGTGGGCAAGTTAAGCAAAAACAAGCTTTCAGCATACATTCTTAATAAAGTTTTTCTTTGGCGTGTACGCGGAGATTCGAGCAAAGCTTCGCGCGGAGCGGAAGCGACAAAGAAAACCGGCATAACGAAAACAAGCAGAACATGCTTGAAAGATTCTTCGCTGCGCTCTCAATGACAAGGGAAACGTTTTCATGCCGCTTTCAGCAAAATATTGCCTTAACTTTATGACATTGACAGTTTCTTCTGAAATTATCTATGGTCGTTCTGTGAGCTTTTATTACCGAACACTCTGTCTCTGATATTAAGCCTGCCTCTGGCATTAAGTCTTTCCTGTACCTTAAGACGCTCGTCAGTCAATGCTTCCCAGCCGCCGCCCATTCTGCTTTTTGCTTTTTCGCTTTCTCTTTCCAGCTTTCTCCTATTTTCACGGTTATTCGCTGTATTTATATTATCTATGCTCCTGCTGTCCGTAATACCGCTTTTTATTCCCTTATCTAAGTTGGTCTTTGTACGGGAGATGCTGCTGTGTGAAGTAGGCTTAACAGAAAGCCTATCAGAGATTTTTGAATGATCGTCGCTGAAAACATTTTGTTTTCCGGTTTTATCTTCAACCTTATAATGCTCTTTCTCGAAAACTTTATTTGTCTGACCATAGCTGCCGTGACTGTAAGATTCAACCGGCGCCGCTTTGACAGATTTGCTCAAATCGGTTTTTAATAAAGGCTTATTATGCTCTCCCGCTTTCGGATAAGAGGAGCGGTCGTCATTATGCATATCAGCCAGACTGCGGTATTTACGCTGCCCGGCTTTAGGATAAGCGCTTCCGCCCGCAGAAGTATCGGCGTCGGAAAAACTCGGAAAGAGTAAATTTATGCCGACTGTCACGGCCGCAAAGACATAAAGCTTCATATTAACCTCAAAAAAACGAAATTGCTGAAACTGTGCTAAGTAAACATTAACCGCCCCTTGAATAGCTCAAAGCGGCGGTTAAACAGAACTTGAGCATAACAAAAGATAAATGCCGAAGTTACTTTATGCGGACGGCTGGGCTGCTACCTGTTGAAAACGCCCAGCCTCTGGCGGTAATTGTTCCATTCGGCCAGCGCCCTGTGCTGCTCCATTTTATCGCTGCTGTTCAGGCCGGCCTGGATTCTGTTGACAAAATCCCGTTTGTCGTCGGGGATGTCGGCTCGCTCAATTTCTGCCCGGGCAGCAGCGATTTTATTGCTGGTATTGGTTCTGTAAGCAGGTCTGGAAGCGGCCCGGCCATAGGGCGTTTGAGAATTGTTCATGCCGCTGCGCGCGTTAGGATATCTTCCGGGAGCGGCGTTATACGGCTGAACTCCGCCGCTGCGGGGGGCGGTATAGGCAGATGAATTCGCAGCGCTGTTGTTTTTTCGCTCTCTGGTACTGCGCAGTCTGTTCTGAACGTCGCTGTCAGGATTAAAAGGACTTCTGTCATAGTCGTAGTCATAACCGTTGTCATAGTAACCGCCGCCGTCATAAGGCGTATAGTTATTCACGGTGTTGTAATCGCTGCCGGTGTGATAAATTTCTCGGTTGCGCCGCTCCTGATATTTCATCTCGCGCTTTTCTCTGCGGATGTTTTCTTTATCCCACCGCGCCTCAGCCTTTCTTCTGGTAGTTAATTTTCCGGAAGGATCGACATACTTTCTCTTGGCTTCGGAAATATCGCTTAAGGGAATCAACGCCAATCCGATCAAAAGCAAACTTAAAACTGTCTTTTTCATAAAAAAAACGGCCTCCGCATTCAATTTATCCGATAGGACCTCCGCTTCATTTTAGCATATGAGCGGAGCATATTCCACATTCAAAATAAATTATTATACGAAAGACCGTATCTATATTTTAATGTACCATTTTTAGTATATTATATGGTATATATTCTGTATATATAGTTACAGCCCGTACGGCTTATAATCTGATGCGGCGGTAAGCTTGACCGTCTCTTTGGAGATATCGCCGATGTCGCCGAAATGGAGATCGGTCATCTGCTCGAGCTGCTTTAAAGGTACCTGATATACTTCAAAGCGATCCGGGTTCAAGCCTTCCCTGGAGCGCCCCTTGAACAGGGAGCCGTCTTTGTTGATGATATCCTCCTGGGAAAGCACAAAGGAGGCGCTCTTTAAGCCGCCGCTCTGGCTGTCTTTCCAAACGACGGTTTTAAAGAACTTCATAGGGATCTGGGTGGGAGGATTAATCTGACCGTGATTGTCAAATTTGGGGTCGTTTTCGGAGAAGATGGGACCGGTGATAACCGTCAGCTTCTGTCCGCAGCGGGCCGCGCCCAAAACATGATCCTCCAAGGCCAGCCATTCCTTCTGATTTAAGCCGCCGTGCTGAAGAGCGGCGTTGCAGTAGCTGAAAGTATCGTTGCTGGCCAGATCGGGATTTTTGCCCCAGCAGGGATCGAGACGGCGGACCATATGGCCCTTGTCTATATTGTTGCCGCTGTAAGCTTCGTTGCCCAGCTGATAATCGCGATCGATACGGCCGTCGATGGTCCAGGATCCGGCGCGTTTGACATTGCGGTGGGAAGAGCCGTCAATATTGCAGACGGCATAGAAGCACTGACGCCGCTCCTTGTTCATGACGACAGAATAATTGGTATAGGTAAGCTCGCATTCGCCGGGCTTATCCTTGCGCATAGCCACCTTATCCCTGATAGAAGCCCCCAGCTCGGGCATAGGCAGTTCTACGCCCAAAAAGCTTTTGTCATAACCGTTGCGGCCAGGATACATGCTGACCTCTTCGGGCTCGACGTCCGAGCTCTTGCCGACCTCGTTCGCCTTTCCTGCCTCGCGCCCTTGAGAACTCTGAAAGAGTCTGCCGGCCTTGGCGAAGCGCATTTCTTCGGCGCACTCGCGGCTCTCGCCGCGTACAAAAACATCTTTGCCGCTGCCCTGGAAGCCTTCGGGGCGCTTGCTGCCTTCAGGCAGCTTGCCCGACTGAATATTTAATGAATTGAAATTATAGCCTACGCTTCCTAAACTCATAAAAAGCATACCGCCTTATTTTCTTATTTATAGCTCACTAATTAAATTAAACGTTTAATTAACAGCTCTATTATTTTACACAATTAAAATAAATAAATATGCAGTTTTTTCGGCAATAATGTTAAAATTAATGGAAAATATCAAAAATATTGTCTTTCCTTTACCGTCATGAAAAAGATCATTTTAAAAATATCGGCTCAGGAGCGTCTCCTGGATGAATATCCCTTCTTTAAGCTCAGGGCCGAAGACATCGAGGCGGCCCTGCCCGAAGCCTATCTGCACGTGCCGAAATCTCTCTTCGACGCGGTTTTTGAATTCATATACTCTCACGAGGACGACTATCTGCTGAGCGATTTTGAAGCGGCGGTTTCCGACGGCGGAGACGATTTTTACGAATGGTACACGGAATTTGCCGATCGCTACGCCGATATTTCAGCTATGGACAAGGAGTACGATCTGGTGGTTTACTGCCACGATCATTTAGACAAAGAAGGAAATTACACCGAACCGTTATCCAAAATTACCGCCGAATGCCGCCGCTTGGTTCTGGAAATGTGGGATAAGCACGTCAAAAAACACTGGAGCGAGCCTAACCTGAACTACGTAATTCAGTGGCTGGCCGAAAACAATATCTGGCATGAGCAGTAAAGCCCGCCGTATAAGTACTGTCGGTAAGTTAAGCAAAAACGTGCTTACAGCATACGTGCTTAATAAAGGTTTTCTTTGACGCGTACGCGGAGATTCGAGCGTACGCGAGCGCGGAGCGGCAGCGACAAAGAAAACCGACATAACGCAAACACGCAGAACATGCTTGACAGATTCTTCGCTCAGAATGACAAAGGAAACATTTCCAAGCATTGGTAAAATAAGATAATGTACACTTTTTAGCAATATTTTGCCTTAACTTTACGACATTGACCGTATAAGCTCCCGCAGCAGCCGCAAAGCCGCATAAAAAAAGCTGCAGCCCGAGTGAACAGGCCGCAGCTTTCAGCGTTTGCGCAAACGTATATCAGCTTTTATGCCAGCTTCCTAGCTGACCCGCATTGAGCTGCGGATTTTCAGCGGCGGAAGAAGTTCCTCCGGCGAAGGGACTCTGACCGGCCGCCGGCGCTGAAGAAGCGGAAGGCGCTTCAGGAGAAGGAGCCGCCTGAACCTGCTGAACAGGCGCGTTAACGGGCGGAGCGGCCGCAGGCGCCGGCGAAACGGCTGCAGGCGGTACGGCGGCGTTGACCAAAGGAACGGCAGGATTGTTTTCAGGCAAAGGCTGCGTGCCCGCCGCAGGGCTCAAGGCTCCGGAAACGGCCGCTTCGACAACTGCCTCAGTATGGCGGCGTCTGGAGTAGAAGAAAGATACCGCCAGCAGCATGACGCCCAGAACCAGGAACGAGACGAGCTTATAGCCGGTCGACAGGTCGGCGATATCGTAAAACACGACGCGCAGAAGCGTGCAGGCTACGATAAAAATGCCCGAGAAGGTCAGGCTGCGCTCCTTAAAGCGAATGCCGACAAAGAGAATAGCAGCCGCGCACAGAGACCAGAATACTGTCGTGATCGCCTCCATGTGCAGAAGTTCGACAAAATTGCGCCCTTCCGTGTGGACTAAGGCCCAGCACAAAAACGCGATCCAGACCAGGAAGAATTTGCTCTTATAGACATAAGCGCAGCTGCCGGCCAGAATTATGGCCAGACCGAAGGAGACAAAGCCTATATTGGCAATGGGCAGCATGGTATGATCGGCGATGAACATATAGGCAAAGAGCATTAAGGTACTGTAAAAAGCCGCCAAAGCGCCGCTTATAACAAAGAACTTATTGCCGTTGCGGCTGTACTGCCAAAGGGTCTGCATAGCATAAACCGTGAGCAGGATGACGATGGCGAAATACTGGAAATCTTCAAGAACGTCCGCATCCGCGCCGGGCATAGCGTTGTTGAGGAAATTATACAGCTCCAGACCTATATAGAAATGAATCAGAGTGATGGCCGCCCACAGGGAGAAAGAATTAAACTTAGGTTCCTCGCTGTTTTTGATCCTGAGCAGTATATGAGCCGCCAGCCAGAAGGCGATCATAATGCCGAAAAGGACTATAGCCAGGTTCTTAAACTCGCCGCCCTCAGAGGAAAGGAAGAAAACTTCGCCGCAGGTCAGAACCGGAAGCATGATAACCAGATAAATGTGGCTCCATATCAGCAGCCCTTTGCGCTGAGTCTTATCGGAAGCCAGGAAGAGCGCGCCGTACATTACGGCCAAAGAGCCGATACCCAAGGCCAGCAGACGCAGAATCATGCTGTCCCAGGAGATAATAGCCGCCGCCGCGCTGAAAACGGCCATGTAAATTAAAGCGGCGCTCAGACGCGGAGCAGCCTGCCTGCGCAGGTAAGCCGCAAAGCCTAAAGCCAAAACGGCGGCGGCCATAACGGCGTTGCCCTCGTAGCAGTGGAGCAGACAGCAGAAGTTGCCTACCGCCAGCAGAATGAAATGGTTGAAATAGACGCTGAAATGCTGCTTGAAGCTCGACGCTTCCTCGCCGGCGTCGGTCCGGAAATAATCGTAGAGAATATGCAGCAGCCAGATGCATCCCCAGATTACGGTTCCGGTTACGCTGATTTTAAAATCTTCGCTGCTCAGTATTAAGAAGACAGCCGAAATCGCCAGGTTGACGGAGACCAAGGCTTTCCAGGCCTTGCAGCGCAGGGCTCCGAAAACGCATAAGGCCGTCAGGAAGGCCAGATATATGCAGAAGGTAACATCGTTCTTAATGGCCGACCAGATAAAGATTAAATTGGCATAGCCTCCCACAATTCCCATGCACAGCACGGAAATGCGCTGCATAAAGCCGGCCGAAATATAAACGGCCAGCAGTATGAGAGAAGCCAGAGCCACGCTTATCCAGGGGTCCCAGATGTTATAAAAGAAACTGCCGGCATAGGTAATAATTATCGATCCGGCCACGCCCAAGCCGATGAGCAGTTCCGAAAAACCGCGCATATTGGGCTTTTTCAGCATGAAGAAACCCCCGCCTACAAAGGCTAAGCTCAGCAGATAGACCGACGCCACCTTCATGGCCGGAGTTACCAGGGCAAAGGAAGAGGCCCACTTTATGAACAGAATTATAAAGGCGATAATGGCTAAAGCGCCCAGCTTGCTGAAAATGTTGTCCAGGAAGAAGCTCTCCAGATCGGAGCCGCTCTTTTTCCCGGCAGGCTTCTCGGGCTGCGGCTTTGCAGCCAATACTGCCGGTGCGGGCGCGGGAATGCTGCCGGCCTTAATATCGCTTTTAAGTTCTGCAGGCTTTTCTCCCGGAGCCGCCAAAGGCGAAACCTGCGCTGCCGCCGGGACCGCCGCAGTCATAGCGGCTGCCGAAGGAGCGGCGGACGCAGCGGCTGCAGAGGCAGGCGCAGGTACGGACGCGCCTCCGGCCTGCGGTCCCGCAGACGCCTTGGAAAGGCTGACCGCGGCTCCCGCAGCCGGGAGAGCTCCGATAAAACCGACGTTCTGTTTTAAAGCAGTAATTTCAGCCTCCGCTTTTTTTACGCGGGAATTTAGTCTTACTAAAGACACTATTATCCCTATAAAAGCGATCAAAGGGACGCCAAAAATTAAGAATAAAGCAAAAATAATCAATATCTCTTCATCCACGTTCTGCCCCTCTCTTATCTGTGTATTATCAAGCGGCTTAAACAAAAAACTGTCCGGAAGCTGAAACTGTAAAAAAATAAGTAAAAGCCCCGAACAGTCTGCACAGTTAAGCGGTATGAACCGAAAAAGATTTCAGTTTATACGTTGCCGTGACACTTCTTAAATTTCTTGCCGCTGCCGCAGGGGCAGGGATCGTTGCGCCCCACCTTGGCGTTGGCATAGGGATTGACCAAATTCAGGGCCTTGCGGAACTCTTCGTTTTTAGGCTCATAGCTGCAGGCTCTGTAAAATGCCGAAGAAGCTTCCGCGCTCATGCCGGCCTCCAGATAGACCCATCCGGCCGACAAGTAAGGATAGCCGACATTGCGGTCAGCCTCAATACCTTTGGCAATTTCGGCCTTGGCTTCTTCTATGCGGCCTTTCCAGGCTAAAACAGCCGCCAGGTTCAAATGAGCCACGGCCCGCTTCTGACCGTTGTCCACAATGAGATACTTGGAGAAGCCTTTGTCGGCATATTTCAAATTAGCCTGGAGCAGCAGCTCGACGACCTTGGCGTTGGGATATTTCTCGAGAAGCTCGGAAGCCTCGCGCAGATGTTCTTCCGCCTCCTCCAGCTTATCGAGCAGAGCACAGACAATACCGATATTCAAGGTAGTCAGGGCCAAATCGTCGTCGCTGATGTTCTTTTCCTTCAGAACCTCTAAGGAACGCTGCAGATAGTTAAGGGCGTCCTGGGGCTGGTTGTTGAGCATGAGCATAAAGCCGTAATTGTTGAGGACCGAATAATGGGTGCACTTTTCTTCCTCAATAGCCTTATGATAGACGCCTAAAGCCGCCGACAAGCCCTTTTCCTGATAGGCTAAGGTGCCGCGGTGCATGACGGCGGGCGCCATTTCCTCAAATTTACCGGCCTGACGGAAGAACTCGCAGCTCTTATCGTATTCGACCGTAGCATTTTTGAAATCTCCGCCGTCTACATAGAGATTGCCCAAATCGCGGTGTCCGCGTCCCTGCCCCTCTATGTCTCCCAAAGAGGTCCAGATGCGCAGAGCATTGCTGTAATGCGTGTTGGCTTCGCGCAGACGCTCACGCTGATGATATACTGAACCTAAAAGCTCATCCTCGCGGGCCACCGAACGAAGATCTCCCTCCTTCTCGGCAGCATTGCGGCTGCGGCGGAAGTAAGAAACGGCGTCGTCCAATTTGTTAAAACGGGAAAGAGTCAAACCGTACAAATGAGTATAAAGGATAAAATCCTCCGGCTTCATATCCTCTTTGCTTAAGCTTTTCAGCTCCTCTAAAGCCTTCTCATTTTCCTGAGCCTTTAAATAATCCTCAATTGTCTTGAGAGAAGCGTTTATATCTGCGGTAATATCTGACATCTGAACTCCTACTTTGTTTCTGCTCGCCTGTCCGCCTGAAGCTTAGCCGCTCCCGGCATCTGCATAAATCAAAAAATACAAATTTAATGAGCTTAAAAAGCTCATTCGCTTTAGCTTTAAAAGCGGATTATTTTCACTAATAGTATTATTTTATCCTGCTGATACCCCCATAAGGCCAATATTACTGCAAATATAGCATTTTTTCACATTTTTAATTTGCCTTAACGCCGCAAAGGAATTATAATGACCCGGAGCTTACAGAATCGAGAATTACATTGCTAACCACACATCGCCATACCAGTTGGGTTGAAGTAGATTTAGACGTTATCCGCAGCAATTTCCGCAGCCTTAAAAAGTTTTCCGCCCCCGCCAAAATTCTGGCAGTCGTAAAAAGCGAAGCTTACGGCCACGGTCTGGAGGCCGTGGCGCTGACCCTGGACGAGGAGGAAGCCTGGGGCTTCGCCGTCGTCAACGTCCAGGAAGCCCAGAGACTGCGCAAGGTCGGCATCACTAAGCCAATCGTCATCATCGCTCCTATTCTGCCCTGCCAGATTGAAAAGGCCGTCGAACTGGACCTGCGTCCTCCCGTTTCAGATCTTCAGTTCGCCGAGCTCGTTTCCGAAACGGCCGTCAAAATGAACAAAACCGCCAAGGTCCATTTAAAGGTCGATACCGGCATGGGCCGCATGTCGGTGTCCCCGGAGGAGATCCTGGAGTTTGCCGATAAATTGCGGGAGCTGCCTAACCTGGAAATTGAAGGCCTTTATTCGCACTTTTCCTCCGCCGACCAGCTCGATCAGTCCTATACGCGCAGGCAGCTTGAAGGCTTTAAATATTTAATCGAAGGATTGGAGCAGAAGGGAATCATCATTCCCTATAAGCATATTGCCGCTTCCGCCGGAACTCTGCTCCTGGAAAACGCCAAATACGATCTGACCAGAGGCGGCATAGCCATCTACGGCTACTGGCCCTCAGAGCAGACCCGCCTGATAATGAAAGGCAAAAACGCCGATCTGTATCGGCTGGCCAACCTGCAGCTCGAAGAAAATTTTAATATCAGCAAAATCGATACTTCTCAATACATAAATCCGGCTCTTTCATTTAAAGCTGTCGTCCTGCAGACCAAAACCGTTCCCGCCGGAAGCGCCATAGGCTACGGAGGGACTTACATCTGCCGCCGCACCACCGACATCGCTTTAATTCCCGTGGGCTATGCCGACGGCTTCAGCCGAAGTCTGAGCGGATGCGGTGAAATTCTCATCATGGGCTGCCGCGCTCCGATATTAGGGAGAGTCTGCATGAACCTGTGCATGGCCGACATCACCGACATACCCGGAGTAAAGCCGGGCGAAGAAGCGGTCATTATCGGACGCCAGGGGCGCGAATATATTTCTGCCGACGAAGTGGCCAAAAAGATCGGCACCATCAGCTATGAGGTGCTCACCAACATTCCCATGCATATCCCCAGATTTTATCTGGGCAGGCGTCCCGATGTGCTGGCCAACCTCCAGGACAAAGAATAAACTCGGTTCTGCGGCGTTTTAAAGATGAACACTTCCGAAAATTGTAAAGAATGCGCTTCTCTGCTATCAACTGACAGAGAGAAGCTGCGCCATTTTGAACGGTTGATCCGCAGCGTCGGACCGTCAGGCTTTAAAAAGCTGGAAAATACTCACTTAGCAGTCGTCGGCGTAGGCGGAGTAGGCTCGTGGGCGGCGGAAGCCCTGGCCAGAAGCGCCGTAGGGCGCATCACCCTTCTGGATTTTGACAGAGTCAATCCCAGCAACCTGAACCGCCAGCTTCCCTGTCTGGCCGGCTGTCCCGAGCTCGGCGCCGAATCCACTGCCGGATTGCCCAAAACTCAGGTCATGGCCAGGCGTCTGCGCTCCATAAATCCCTGGAGCACAATCGACGCCCTGGAGACGGTTTACTGTCCTCAAACCGCCGATCTCCTGTGGGATCTGCAGCCCGACATCGTTCTGGACTGCATAGATAACATTACCTATAAATGCCACCTCCTGAATTCGGCTCTCCAAAGAGAGCTCCCCATAGTCTGCTCGACCGGCGCGGGAGGACGCAGCGATCCGACCAAAATTAAAGTCTGCGATTTAAGCCATACCAGAAACGATCCGGTAGCCCTGCAGGTCCGCAAAAAGCTGCGCCGCGACTACGCCTTCCCCTCCAACCGCTCCTTCAGAATTCCCGCGGTCTATTCTGAAGAACTGCCCCGACAGCCGTTCGAGCTTCCCCCACAGCTCTTTCAAGACGCAGGAGAGGCGGAAGATCCGCTCGCCAAAGTACGGCTCCTGTCCAAAAGCGCCGATAACGCCGAAGACGACGAAGCCGATTCCTCCTGCCTGGCGATGGGACAGGGACGCCACGCTCCGCCCTGCGGAACCTTCAGCTTCGTCACCGGCGCTTTCGGCCTCACCGCCGCATCCCTGGCCGTAAAGTTGATTTTAGCCGACTTTTCCCTTAAAGACCTGTATAAATAACCTGGCGCGCAGATGCCGCCGCTTCCCTTCCGCAGCCGTTCCCGGCGGGTCTCCTCGCCGCCGTTGACGGCGCAAAGACGAGTGCGGCGCCTGTAAGCATATCCGCTTCTTCGATAAAGCTCCATTTACGGCTCAGACTGAGCCTTCGCCCGCTCCGGCCGTCAAAACATGCAGCCGGAACCGACGCTCATAAAATAATAAAGAAATGTCAAGAAAGAAAAAAAAATATAAAAACGGCAAAAATATCTTTAAAGATTTTTTTGTTTTTCTGCTGGGCTCAGTCGCAGTACTGGGCGGAGTACTCATTCTTTGGATGTCTGAATATCAAACGGTGCGCTTCAGACATCTCAGCGCCAGAGCCCTCAATGAAGCCGTCGAGATGTCCGATATTTCAAAACTCGATCCTGCTCTGGACGGCAAACTGGTCCACGCCTGCGGAGAACCCAAGTGTCAGGATGAGCTCGAAGATCCGCTCTTTGGGGTAAGAGTTAAAGCCTTAACCTACAACAGAAAGGCGGAGTATTACCAGCTTACTGAGTCAAAGCACACCACCACCGGAGACGACGGACGTTCCGAAGAATACTACTCCTACTACAGCCTCTGGACAAACAGTCCCGTCTCCTCCGGCGCTTTCCATGACGATTACTACAAATACCAAGCCAAGCCGCCCATTACAACCGTTGACGATCTGAAGCTGCAGACCAAAAACGCCAGTTTCGGCGCCTACCGTCTGCCTTCGTCTCTCCTGGATTCATACGAAGGCTCCGAGCCCGTCAGTTTTGATTTTAACGAAGAAAAAAAGAACAGGATCGCGCAGAAGCTGAATATTTCCGTAAATCTGCTGCACAAAACCGGCGCAGGAATTTACATCGGCATGGATCCCGGCGAGCCCAGCCTGGGCGACGTGCGCATAACCTTCTCCTGCGCGCCGGTCTCCGAAATCAGCATTATAGCCGCCGTCAAGGGCGACAGCCTGGTACGCTTCCGCGACAGCAGCGACCCCGACGACGTTTATCTGTCTAAAATTGTCAACGGCAGAGTTTCTCTTGATGAGATGATCGATAAAATCAACAAAGAAGAGGCCGTCTTTGACTGGATAATGCGCTGCCTCAGTCTGGTGATAACGCTGCTGGGAAGCGCCTTCATGCCCTGGCAGAAGCTGATGGGCTTCGCGCCTGTACGTCTGCTGCTAAACGGCTCCGCCGCCGACAGCAAAAACAATCGGGACTGGAGTATCTTATCAGTAGTGAGGATTACGCTGGCCCTGCTCCTGCTGACCGCCGGACTGACCTGGCTGCTCAGCGGCGAAACCGTAATCGGCGGCGCGCTGCTGGCCATATCTGCCGCTCTGTACATTCTGCCATTTACAGAGCGTCATAGGGGCGAGAGCCCGCCTGAAAATCAGGAAAAACCTCGAAAACGCCCCCCGACAGATTCCGGAGAGCGGCATGATTCCGAAGAGCGGTACGGTTCCGGGGAGCGATATGATTCTGAGGAGCGGTACGGTTCCGAAGAGCAGTATTATTCCGAGGAGCAGTATGATTCTGAAGAACAGTATTATTCCGAGGAGCAGTATGATTCTGAAGAACAGTATTATTCCGAGGAGCAGTATGAAAATACAGACTGGCCTGAAAACAGCCGCTATTAGCTGAAGCGCGAAAAAAGCCCTCGGCAGGTTCACTAAACCTGCCGGCAATGTCGGTAAGTTAAGCAAAAACGAGCTTTTAGCATACATTCTTAATAAAGGTTTTCTTTGACGCGTACGCGGAGATTCGAGCGTAAGCGAGCGCG
>JAFTAM010000135.1 GCA_017458675.1 bacterium | reverse complement strand
GTCCTGAGCCAGGATCGAACTCTCCATCAAAAGCTCTGCAGCCTTGCGGCTGCTTAATATTTGAAAAGAGAGAGCGATTCGCTCTTCTTAGCTTTGTCAATTTAATGACTTCAAAGTTTTTGAACCTTAAAGGTTCAAGGGCACTTACACAAGCTCTTTATTCTTAAAAGCTGTTATTCTGTTTTCAAACTTTTTCGGTCGCTCTCGCAACCGCTCGAAGATAATAGCACCTTGACCCTATCCAGTCAAGGGGGTAATGAAAAAATTTTGAAGTTTTTTTTAACGGCGCTGCAGACTGCAGAAATTAAGATTCTTCGCTTCGCTCAGAATGACATGCGGGTCCGTCAGTATGAGCCGGCGCTCCGTCCTCAAGAGCCTGTGCTCTGTCATCCTGAGCCATCGGCGAAGGACCTTTGCTCAGCGGCCGGCTTCTTCTCCGCGCTCAGAAGGACATGCAATGCCGTCATATTGAGCGGGCGCTCTGTCAGTATGCGCCGCTGTCGAAGGGCTATTTATAATAACCTGATTGCCTTTATTGTTCCGCACTGGAAAAATCCGGATACTTTTCGTCAAACCAGCGGGAAAACGCCTCGGCCCAATAGGCATGCGCTTTTCCGTTGGGATGAAAAGAAATATTATTGCCTACCCTGTATTCCGGCGTATGGGACAGTCCGTCCGGGGTTTCCGCATTTATTGTCTCGCAGCGAATATAAGGATTACAGTTCATATTGACAATAGTGCCCGGATCAACTTCATAAAACCCTTCCAGACTGCACATGACAAAATCCGTGTTATTTTCCAGACAAAGGGCGTACATTCTGTTGCATATTTCCGAATAGCACCTTACGCAGCGATCAAGTTTATCCGGATCGGAAAAAATGCTGCCGCCTATATATTTATCTCTGAAGCGCCGAGTTTTATAAGCCTGCGCATCGCGCTGCAGCTCGTTGACAGTAAGTAAGCAATTCTGAAAGGGCCATAATATATCGCGGGCAGAGTAAATTTTAAACCTGCCGAAACAGTCCCAGTCCGCATAAGGACAAAAGAGCATCTGACCGTGCGCGTCAGTAAGATAATGAGGTCCGTAACTTCTGCAGAGATGATCGGCCATGGCGTTGTAGACTATTAAACTGTAGCCGCCGTTCTCCAGCAAATATTTGATCCGCAGATATATCTGAGCCGGCCCCCAGCCTAAAATGCCCCAATTATCAAAGGTCACATTGGGATACTTATCGTTTAAACGCCAAGCCATCGTATCTTCAGCCTTTACTCCGCAGCCGAAGGTATAGGAGCAGCCCACAAAAGCCACCCGGAAGTCGGTCTTCTTGTCTTCATTCATTCTGCTTTCACGGGCGCCGTTTTTCCAAAGCTTTATAAATACATCCGGGTCCTCTCCGTCCCGATAATAATCGTTAGCTCCCCAGCCGGCAATATTTTCAATAAAATCTCGTTCCGGCTTATCAAAATAATCGGAATAGCCGAACCTTGAGATTTCAGCTCCCTGAACGGCCAAATAAATCTCCGCCGTCAGCAGCGCTAAGCAAATACAGGCTAATAAGCGCAAAATGAAATTTTTCACAGTATATCTCCGGCAGGAAACATCATTTCAGCCTATCCCCATATTTCCTGTCAAGCCACTCGGAAAACCTGTCAGCCCAAAACTTATGTACATTCTTGTTAGGATGGAAGCCTGGATTGTTTAAAACTCTGTTTTCCGGCCTATGAGCCGCGCTGTTCGGCATATCGACATTTATAAGTTCGCAGCGGACAGCGGAATTGTTGGTGACTGCGTCAGGCTTTTTGCTGAAAGAATCAGCTAAATCTTCTAATACACATACTGCGAAATCTGCATTATTGGCCCTGCACAGTTCATACATGCGGTTGATCTGCTCCGCATGGCATTCCATGGCCTCTTTAAAAGCTTCGCCGTCATAATTTTTGTGAATACTTTCCTGATTGAAGCGATTCTCGTATTCAGTTGTCTTATAGCCGTAAAAGGCTTTTTTCAAAAAAGCGGCGCTCAGCAGATTCGATTCCAGAGGCCAGCGCTGATCATAAACAGAACGGATCCCGAAGCGGCCGAATATATCCCAGTTGGCGTAAGGAACGGGGATGTACCGGCTGCCTTTGCTGAAACTGCCTAACGCCCGAATTTTATAGGTTCTGAACATATGATCGAAGATAGCGTTATAAACAACCAAATCATACTGTTTTTGAGAAAACATATACTGCATTCTCAAATACATCTGCGCCGGCCCCCAGCCGGACATGCCCCAGTTATCAAAGGCTACGTTGAGATACTTGTCGTTTAAGCGCCAGACCATGGTATCCTCGGCTTTGACGCCGCAGCCGAAGGTATAAGAGCAGCCTACAAAAGCGACCTTGAAATCAGCCTTCTTTAATATGCTTTTGCGGCATTGGCGCATACCGTCAGGCCATATCTTAATGGCGACGCTGTTGTCCTCCTCATCCAGGGCGCCGTCTTGAACCCTAAAGCCGACAATATTGTCAATAAATTCGCTTTCGGAGGGATGCTCTTTGCTGAACGGAAAATGCCGGACAGCCGTAACGTCTGAGCAGGCGACTTTAAACTCGCTTACAAGCAGCAGCAATGACAAGCATATGATTAAATATAGTATTACATTAATATGTCTTAATCTCACTGTCCGAAACTACCGATCAATTGTTATCAAGATATTCAGCATATCTTTTGTCAAACCATTTTGAGAACTCCTGAGCCCAATACCTATGCACATTTTCGTTGGGGTGAAAACCAGGAGTATGCAGAACTCTGTTTTCAGGTTTATAAGCTTGGCCGTAGGGCATATCTACATTAACGACTTCAGCGTCAATCTGCCTAAATAATTCTCTGTCAAGTCCGACTGGAGAAATGTCTGCGGATAAAGCGCACACCAGAAAATCACTTCCGTTTTCCTTGCAAAAACGCTGCATCCTATTGATAATTTCAATATTCAGGCGCAATAATTTTTGTTTTTCAGCTCCGTCAATAAAAGGATAACCGGCGATTTTGTTTTGATACTCCAGAGTTTTATAACTGAAGAAACTTCTTCTCAAAAAATTGACGGTCAACAATTTATCCTGAAGAGGCCATCTCTGCTCATCGGCATAAACGATATTGTATTTGCCGAATAAATTAAACTTGCCGTAAGGAACTGCGACATATCTGCCGTTCAGACGTAAATCTCCGTAAGCTTCGGGAGATACATTTCTGGTTATATTACCGGATATAAAATTATAAACGACCAAATTATAACGAAACTTTTTATCAGAGAACAGATTTTCCAATCTGGCGTACATCTGCGCCGGCCCCCAGCCGTTAACACCCCAATTATCAAACGCAGCCTGCGGATATCTTTCGTTCAGAAGATAGATCATCGTATCTTCCGCTTTGACTCCCATGCCAAGCGTAAACGAAGAACCCAGCATAGCTGCGCTGAATGTACCTTTCTTTTCTTCTGAAGGTCGGCACTCTCTCATGCCGTTTTTATAACAGCGTATAAAAACGTTCGGATTTTCAGCGTCGCGTTCATTGCAGTTGCCCCAGCCGACTTTTTCGATAAATTTGTTCTCTTCCTCAGAAAAATAATCGAAAGTCCTGCCGGAGCCGTAAATTATCTCAACACCCCGAACAGCCATATATAGCTCGGAAATGAAGATAAAAGAGATAATTATAATCAAGACTTTAAATAAAACATTTAATAAATTCATTTTGAATTATTTTGAGGCGCGGCGCTTGTCAAACCATTCAGAAAATTTTCCAGCCCAATACTTATGCACATTTTTATTGGGATGAAACTTAGGATTATTCAACACCCGATTGCAGGGAAATATCGATTCATTGTTAGGCATGGTTAAGTTAACAGTCTCACATCTGATATACGGGTTATCCATAAGAACAAATAAATCATACCTGCCGTCTCTTTTATCCTCAAGCGAACAGACCACAAAATCGACATTATTCCGGAAACATAAGCTATACATATTATTTATACAGCAGCCGAACAGTTCAGAGCTCGCTCTGTTCTCTCCGCGCCCCACATCATACTTTTCTTCAAATAAACGCGTATTATAAGCGTAAAAGCTTCTTTTTAAAAAATCGACCGTTAAAAACCTGTCCTGACATGGCCAGTACAAATCCTCAACATAATAATGCTTATAATGCCCCAGCATATTATATTCGGCATAAGGTACAGGTATATAGCTCTCTCCCGCTTTGAGAATGCCGATAGCTCTCCGTTTGTAATTTCTGGTCATATGGTCCGGCAAAGCGTTATATACAATTAAATTATAATTTTCATCCTGCAAAAGTTTTTCCAGTCTGGCCGTCATCTGTACCGGTCCCCAGCCGTAGCAGCCCCAGTTGTCAAACACAACGTCGGGATAGCGTTCGTTTAAAAGCCAAACCATGGTATCCTTAGCTTCAACGCCGGTTCCGAAGGTATAAGAACAGCCCAAAAAGGCGACCTTGAACGGCGCTTTCTTTTCTCTGGCCGGGCGGCATTCGCGCATTCCGTTCGGCCAAATTATTCTTTTGATGCGAGGGGCCTCATCGTCTAAGCCGGGTTCAGCTCCCCAACCGGCTTTTTTAAGCACAAAGGCCTGTTCATCTTTATCTGCAAAGGCAAAACGCTTTTTTAAATTTTTATCGCCTTCTATAAAATTACCTTGACAGGCCAGGTATAAATCCGCAGTCAAAAACAGCGTACATAATACTGCCGCCAAATATAAAAGTATGTTACATATTCTGCTCATAATTATTTAAAGAAACATATCGGTCCGTTGATACCATAGATAAACCTTTTGCTATAAAATCATTTTAAATAAATAGAGCATATAACAAAATAAGTGGTTTCTTGATTTCGTCTTAATCAAAACCCTCATATTTACGATATTTTGATTTTTGAATATTTCAAAAACCACCTAAAATGCTACAAGGCAAAAAAATAATATAATTCTATAATTAATTTCCGTTAAACTCTTAAAATGCAGAACAGCTTGAAGCCGTATATGCTTCATAAACGATTATCATTTAACTTATAGCGCTTATCAAACCATTTGGAAAACTCCTCAGCCCAAAATTTATGGACATTTTTATTAGGATGAAACTTAGGATTATTTAATACTCTATTATAGGGTTTCATAAATTCATTCCCCGGCATAATGAGATTTATTACTTCACATTTAATATATTGGTTATCGATAAGATTTTTATATTTGCCCGCCTTATCTTTACTCTCATCAAGAACATTAATAACAAAATCTGTATTACTTCGCAAACTTAAACCGTACATTTTGTTTATACAGTCGGCATACAGCTTCGGATCTGCTCTGGAACCGCATTCCAAACTGTATTTTTCTTCATATATACTCGTTTTATAAGCATAATAACAACGTTTCAAACAATCCATTATCAAAAGATTGCTCTGAGCCGGCCATTTTAAATCTTCGACAAAATACTCTCGATAATTTCCGAACAAATCATATTCTGCATACGGTACAGGCGAATATATCTGTCCGATTGAAGTACTGCCCTGAGCTCTGGGCTTATAGTTTCTTACCATATGGTCGCCAACCAGATTGCAGCAAATTAAATCATATTTTTTACTTCCTGATTCTAAAAGATTCTTCATACGCGCAGACATCTGCACCGGTCCGTATCCGGGACATCCGTAATTGTCAAAAGCAACATCCGGATACATCTCATTCAAACGCCAAACCATAGTATCATATGCTTCTACTCCAGTACCGAATGTATATGAACAACCGATAATTGCAACTTTGAATTTTGATTTCTTTTCTTCATTAGGACGGCACTCACGCATCCCGCTCATCCAAACCACCCGCTTGATGGAAGGGTCTTCTTCATCAGGTCCGGGAGCGACTCCCCAACCGGTTTTCTGCATGATAAAATCCACTTCATCTTTATAAAACAAACTGTACAATCTGCGATAGAAGTATCGTTCTTTAGCCATATTATATCCGATACAGGCTAAATAGAATTCTGATAATAGAATTGAAATGCATACGAAAGAGAAGATATAAATTAACAAATTATAAAACTCAAAATAACTTCTTCTTTTCATAATATATTTTTAAAATACTTTTCAACTCCTAAATCATATCGTTCTTAAATTTGAAACTTAACACAATTTATCCTATTAATATTATAAAAAAAAAGTCCTTCTAACAAGTATAATACCTGCCAATAGGACATTTTTTGCTTTATTCAAAGTTATTATGAAAATTATCAATCCGGACGTTCAGCCCCGTCACCTTTCGCGCCGCCCAGCGTATCGCAGAAGGCCCGCAGGTTGGTGATGCGGGTCAAACGCCAGACGCCGTGAAATTTCTGCATTTCCAGTTGAAAAACGAATCCGTCGGTCAAATTTCTGGGATAAAGCTTAACTCCTATTTTGGCGGTATCGCCTTCGATGTGCGTATATTCGACCACGCTGCCGCCCAAAACTATGCTGTCCAGAACAGCAAAATTGATATTCATGCCGAAGGGAGATTCTTTCTTTTTGACGCCGCCGGAGCCGCGCTCCACATAATCCATGATCTGCCGCCGGCAGAGCTCAACAACTTTGCCCTTGGCGATATCGGCGGCGCCCTTAGCCAGATCCCTGCCGAAAATAGCACCTAAAACAGGCACGGAACTCACCGCTTTGTCGATAGCGGAATCGGTAATATCGTCATAAGCATAAGAGAGCAGCGTATCTAAATCGATGCGGCGCTGAAACTCCGCGCAGTCATGAACCTCGATGGCATTTTTAGCCAAGGAGAGCGAATATATGGGCGTATTGCGCCAATAGCCGAAATAGAAGCCTGCTCCGCCCGCCAGCAGCAAAAACAACGCAATAGCTATGACAAAACCGAGCTTATTTTTCATATTCTGTCTCCAAAAGCCAAAACGCAGCCTGAAATCTCTCAGGCTCCGCAGCGCATGACGCCGCCGGAAGCATTCTCTTTGGCGTCTCCGTAATAATCGGCAATAGCCTCTTTAAGAGCGCTGCAGAAAACCTTAATGCCGTCGCTGATGCGCTCAAAAGTAGAGTTGGAAAAATTCAGGCGGACATGGTTCGCTTGGGCGTCGTAAGCATAAAAAGGCGCGCCGGTGACAAAAGCCACTTTCTTTTTCTCACCGTTGATCTCCTTACCGGCCATACAAACGTTGAGAAGCTCACGAACCTTGACAAATTCGGGTAAGTGAATCCAGATGAACATGCCTCCGTCCGGATGCGAAAAGCTCACGCCCTTAGGCAGTCCCTTCTTCAGCTCCTCGATCATCAGTTCACAGCGTTCTTTGTAAGTGCGGCAAATGTCCGCTACATGCTTATCGAAATCGTACTTCTGCACATAGCCGTGAATAATCATCTGATTCAAATAAGGGGTCTGCAGGTCGGCGACCTGTTTTAAAATCGCCAGTTTTTTACACAGATATTCGCTGCAGCTTATCCAAGCGACTCTCAGCCCCGGGGCCAGAACCTTAGAAAAAGAGCCCAGGCTCAGCACTAAGCCCTTCGGATCAAAAGCCGACAGAGAACAGTGGCACTGGCTGTTGAAATTAATTTCAAAATAGGCGCAGTCTTCAACTACCGGAACTTCGCAGCGCGTAACTATTTCCATAAACTTTTTGCAGCGCTCCAAAGACCAGGTGCGTCCGGAGGGGTTCTGGTGGACGGGAATCACATAAATCATCTTAGGCTTTCTGGCCCTGATCAGCTCCTCTAAACCGTCGGTTATTACTCCCTGATCGTCGCAGGGCATATTGACAAATTCAGCCTCCTGAATGCGGAACGCATTTATCGCCGTCAGATAGGTAGGCTCCTCGCACATGACGCAGTCGCCGATATTCAGAAACAGCTTGGAGGTAAGATCTAAACCCGCCTGCGAACCGCCGGTTATCAGAATATTGCTGCTGGTAAAACGGCGGATGCCCCATTTTTTATCCATGCGCTCGGCGATCCAGCGCCTCAGAGGCAAATAGCCCTCCGTAGGCGCATACTGCAAAGACTCAACGCCGCTTTTTAAAATATCGGCGGCTATCTGGCTGAACTCCAAATGGGGGAACAGTTCGGCCGGCGGCATCCCGCCGGCAAAAGAAATAACCTCCGGGTTCTGAGCGATCTTCAAAATCTCCCGAACCTCCGAAGAAGCTATATTTTCTGTCCTTTTTGCCAATTTATATTCCATAAAAACCTCCGAGGTCTGAAGCCCGGCAGCTTAAACCCCATGCGTTTATGCCTGTTAGTTTCCGAAAAATCTGCATGCTGAAAATAATGCAGTACATAATACAAATACTGCAGAAGCGGAAGACGCTTTCCGCCTCTGCAATAACCAAAACAGAACCTGTAATTATCTAGTTCCACTCATACTCAAATTTGACCCTGGCTTTGCTTTCATCGACCGGGCACTCGCTGTGCTGTTCATAATGAGCGGGACTGCCCTCCCGGACGTCGTCCAGGCACGAGGTATAATATACGCAGGCCATCGGCGGAATAGTAATCTCCAAAGACTTATTGTACTTGCCGAAGGGGATATCCTCAACTCTGAGCTCTTCCTTAACCGAATAACCGCTGCCTCCGTACCTGAGATCGTCGGAATTCAGGCGCAGATTCCAGACAGAAGCTCCGTAGGGCAGACCGATGCGGTAGTACTCGCGGGGAACAGGAGTAAAGTTGCAGACGGCCATGACCATGGATTTGCGTCCCTGCGAATAACGCACAAAGATCACTACGCTGTTCTCGGAGTCGTCGCACTGCAGCCACAGGAAGCCGGAAGGCTGATTGTCCAGTTCCCAAAGCTCTCTGTTATTCTTGTAAAAAAGATTGAGATCGCGGCACCAGCTCTGCATGTTGGCATGCTTGGGGTCCTTGAGCAGGAACCAATCCAGGTTGGCGTTGCTGTTCCATTCATTCCACTGAGCGAACTCGCTGCCCATAAACAGAAGCTTTTTGCCGGGATAGGCCGTCATATATCCGTACAGACTGCGCAGGCCGGCAAAGCGCTGCCATTCGTCTCCGGCCATTTTGCGCAGCAGCGAACCCTTGCCGTAAACTATTTCATCATGCGAAAGCGGCAGAATAAAGTTCTCGCTGTACTGATACATCATGCCGAAAGTAAGCTGGTTGTGATGATACTTCCTGTAAACGGGATCCTTCTGGAAATATTCCAGCGTATCGTGCATCCAGCCCATATTCCATTTAAAGGTAAATCCCAGTCCGCCTTCGGACACCGAGCCGGTAACCCTCGGCCAGGCCGTCGATTCTTCGGCGCAGGTGAAGCAGCCGGGACACTCTTTGACGACAGCTTCATTGAATTCGCGCAGAAAAGCGACCGCTTCCAGATTTTCCCTGCCTCCGTAGCAGTTGGGCAGCCATTCGCCGTCCCGGCTGCCGTAATCGAGATAAAGCATGGAGGCCACGGCGTCTACGCGCAGACCGTCAATATGATAGCACTGCAGCCAGAAAAGGCCTGAGGAGATCAAGAAATTTCGGACCTCGTTGCGTCCGTAATTGAAGACATAAGTTCCCCACTCCTTGCGGTAGCCGCGGCGCGGGTCCTCATGTTCGTACAGACAGGTGCCGTCAAAGCGGGCCAAAGCCCAGAAATCGTTGGTAAAATGAGCGGGAACCCAGTCCAATATAACGCCTATACCGTTACGGTGGAACTCATTGACCAGATACATAAAATCTTCGGGACGGCCGAAGCGTCCGGTCGGAGCGAAGTATCCCGTAACCTGATAGCCCCAGGAGCCGTCAAAGGGATGGGCGGTGACGGGCATGAGCTCAATATGGGTATAGCCCATATCCTTAACATAAGGGACCAGCTTTTGGGCCAGTTCTCTGTAGGTCATCCACTGATTGTCATCGGTGCGTCCCCAGGAGGCCAAATTGCACTCATAAATATTCATGGGCTTCTGACGGATGTCGCCCTGGCGGCGCTCCTCCATCCAGTCGCCGTCATTCCATTCAAAGCGGCCCAGCTCGCAGACTACGGAAGCGTTCTTCCTTGTCAGCTCCTCGCTGCTGTCAGACAGAGAACGCGGCTGCGTGGCAAAGGAATAAGGATCGGCCTTATCCAGAACCGTGCCGTTTTGGGTGGTGATAGAATACTTGTAGAGATCGCCCTCCTTGACGCCGGCAATAAAGCCCTGCCAAATTCCCGTTTCGGGAACAAAAATCAGCGGATTGCGGTCGGCCTGCCAGTTGTTGAGTTCACAGATTACCGAAACCCTGGAAGCATTGGGCGCCCATACGGCAAAATGCACGCCTCTTCGCCCTTCAAATGTACTGATATGCGCTCCCATGCGTATATAGGCTTTATGATGGGCGGCCCTGCACCACAGGTAGCGATCATAGTCTGTCATCTGCGGCAGACCGTTATTATTAAATTTATCCATTTTACAGCTCCACGGTCAAAAGTTGATATTTATACTAATTTGCTGCTTTACAGAATATAACATAAACCCGCCCCCTGACACGCAAAAGGGCGGGAACTGAAAAATATATTTAAAGGCTACTCTTCGCAGATAGCGCCTTCAAAGTAACGCTGGTTCAAGCTTTCAAAAATATTGTAAATTTCTTGCATGCGTCCCAGTATCTTATCGCGCTGCTCTATCAGCATTCCCAAAAAGCTCTTGAATTCAATCTGCAGTTCCAAATCGGGAACGGGAATCGGCAGAGCGTAAAGAGCGGCCTTGGAAAGCTTGGGCATGACGCCTCCGCGCAGGCTGTCGCTTATATCAAGATTATTGACGACGATCTCCAGATATTCCGGCAGAATGCCCGCGTCAGGCTTCATGCGCAGCACATGCACCAAATCGCTGGCCCAAATCTTTCCGCTGACAGCCTTGGCTATCGGCATATCGTCGGAGATCAGAGCCGAACCGACCTTGGCCACCAAAAGCAGATCCTCGTCAAAGGAATACTGATCTATGTAATCTACTATACCGGTAGATTCATAATAGGGATACTCTCCCTCTTTGCGGTCCTTTTCCAATATCGAACGGGAAGGCACGCGCTCGGCCAATTCCTCCAGGGGCACGACCTTCCAGTTGAACGAATTTTCTTCTATATCTCCGAAAAGCTCAATAAATTTTGCGTCAAGCAGATCCTCGATCTTTTCCAGCATCTGCAGCTGCAGGTTCAAAAGGCTTTCGGCGCTGTTCAGAACATCGACGATGCGCAGCTGGCTTTCAATGTCGGGCAGAGGTATCACGGTTTCAGCCAATTCATCAACCGAAACGTCGCCGTCCAGGCAGATCTCTCCGCAGTCTTCGCATTCGTCCAAGCGTCCGAAGATATATTTAAGCGCAAACGCCATATAGACAGGATTGAGCTTGTCTTCCTGGGGGCAGAGACGGCAGAAATGGTGGCTGAAGAGAGCGTCCTCTCCGTACCAGGGTTCGATGGAAAGACTGTCGACTACCGAAACCAGATATTCGCCGCTGTGGACCATCTGCTCTTTATCGTACTCGCCGGCATAAAAGGTAGAGGCCCTGCCTTCCTCTATATCGTCATGCAGAACAATCGGCACGCCCTTATCCGCGTCATTTGACAGCCAGCGCTTATCGATGCTTATACCCGCATGGAATGAACATACATCGCCTAAGCGAACCATTTTGTAATCCGACATAAACCGAACCCCTTTTAAAGTTAAATGATAACTTTGAGACCTTCTGCCTTCCGCGGCTATTCCCTTTGCTGTTTTCCGCATAAAAAAAGCTAATAGAAAAGGATCGCCTCTTTACTGCTTAAACTGAAACTTTATATCGGTAATAAAAATAAAAGCAGGTAATATTATTGAGTTTTTGTAATTCAAAGAATATAATAAAGCTTATGTTCAAAGATACGCGGATACAAAATCTGCATTAACGGCAGGCTGCTATATGAAAGTTTTACTTATAAACGCACCGCGCATAAATTCTATATGGTGCGGCGTTCCCGATATTTTCAACGGCAAAGATCAGCATCTCTTTCCGCCCCAGGGCATAATGTATTTATCCGCCTATCTGAAAGCGCATACAGATCACGACGTCAAAATAGTCGACGCCAACTGCGATCTTCTCAGCCAGGCTCAGATCGCCAAGATTATTCGCGATTACGATCCTCAGGTAGTGGGCATTACCTCGATGACTCACAATCTCATCGACGTGCACGGCTGCGTTAAATCGGCCAAGGCCGCCAACAAGGATATTCACGTAATTTTAGGCGGTCCTCACGCCATGCGTTTTCCCGAGGAAGCCATAAACCTGGAGGGCGTCGATTCCATCTGCTTTGAACGCGACGGCGAGGAGCCCTTCGGCGAGTGGATAGAGGCTCTCGACGGCAAGCGCTCCCTGGATTCGGTGGGCGGCATCTGGTACAAAAAACCGGACGGCACGGTACAGAAGAACCCCAAGCGTCCCATCAACAAGGATCTCTCCCGTCTGCCCATGCCGGACCGCACGGGCATTAAGCTGGACGAATACTACACTCCCGGCATGCAGGGACTGCGGGCTACCACCATCGTAACCTCCCGAGGCTGCCCCCAGGGCTGCAAGTTCTGCCTCTCCACGGCGGCCTTCGCTTCCCGCACTCCCAAAGATATTGTCGACGAAATGGAAGTCTGCAAGTCCATGGGGATTCAGGAAATTCTCTTTGTCGACGACATTTTCAACGCCCCTGCCAAGCGGGTCACGGAAATTTCTCAGGAAATCCTGCGCCGCGGCTTAAAGATGAGCTGGGCCTTCAAGGGCACGATTGCCAATACCACTTATGAAATGTTGAAAATCGCCCGCAAAGCCGGCTGCGCCCGAGGCCATTTCGGCGTGGAAAGCGGTACGGAAGAAGGGCTCAAGGCTCTGGGCAAAACCTATATGCCGCTGGAAAAGGCCCGCCAGGTCTTTAAATGGTGCAAAGAACTGGATATGTGCGGCATAGCCTATATCATGATCGGAACCCCGGCCGAGAAGAACCGCGGCGATATTATGAAAACTGTCGATTACGTCCATCAGCTCGACCCGGAATTTGTGGTCTACGCCATAACCAGTCCCTACCCGGACACCCCCTTATGGAAAAAGGGCATCGATATGGGCTTATGGACCGAAGATCCCTGGGTAAATTTCATGAAAAATCCCACTATTGAAACCGCCGCTCCTATTCCCACCATGTGGAACCAGTACATGAGCCGCGAGGAGCTCCTGACGATTTTCAAGGAAATAAACCGCGAATTTTATTTCGATCCCATGAAGATTTACCGGACTCTGATAAAATGCACCAACTTTAAGAGCATAAAGAGAATTGCTCAGGGCGGCCTGGCAATAGCCAAGCTGCAGTTCATAAAATCGAGCAGCCACGATATTTAAATTGAGCGCGCTGCGGGACGCCCCGTCTGAAAAGATATGGCCGGAACGGGGCGCAGGCGCAGCCGCTGCGGCGACAAACAGTTTAGCAACATAAAGGAGTATAATCGCTTTTTACTATGGATGACATAAATACCAAAGAAGCGGGAAGCGCTGAAGCCAAAAACGAGAAGGTCAAGATAATACCTGCCGTTTTAATTATTTCCGCTCTGCTGTTCCTGGGATTCGTACTGTTTAAAGGCATATTTATGCCCACGCCTACCCCGGACAATATCCTTGCCTACCGGGAAAAGGCAGAACTGCTGAAGCCCCAGGTCCTGAAGGAAGATGTTCTGGCTAAAATCAAAAAGGATCCCGCCGGCGACCGGGCCAAATATGCAATATTTATCTCCGTCTGCGACGGCAATGCCAGAGCCGACGTGTTTACCGGCACGGGGGAGACTCCCCAGAAGGCCTGGGACAGCGCCAATTCAAAGGCCGAGGACAGACTGCGGGAAAAGGGACTTCTGCCCCGCTGGGTCAAAGCCGACATTCTCTGTCAATGCCAGACCGTATCGGCCAAAGAGCTGAAGAGGCAAATTATCGCGGCCAGGCACGACTTTTACCGCAAGGGCGTCAGCTTTACGCCCAGTTTCAGCACCGCCCTACTGGAGGCGGAGCTCAACGGCGCCAAAATCTTTGACTACGACAAAGGCGGTATAAATTTAAAATATTTAAATACCTATCTGAAAAAAGCCGGACGCAAGGTCATTAAAAACCTGCCCAAAAGGTACAGGCTCTTCACCTGCTACGGCTGGATATGCGACGAAGACAAAACCGTATATGAGCTGATCGACAGCGGTCTGGATTACGGACGCCGCAAGATTGATATGATCGACAGAGACTACTGTCAGTATCTGCTGCAGCATGCCACGACCTTCCTGCTCAAGCAGGTCAACGAAGACGGCTCTTTCATTTACGGCATATATCCCCGCTTCGACAACAATATCCCCGGATACAACATCGTCCGCCATATCAGTACCATCTGGTCGCTGATCATCCGCTACCGCATGCAGCCTTCTCCTGAACTGCAGAAGACCATTGAAAATACCCTGGACTATGCAATTAATAACGCTGTCGTCTATAAAGATAAGAATACAGCCTATGTAGTAGAAAAGAAGGGCAATGAGATTAAGCTGGGCGGCCTGGGCGTGGCGGTCATTACCATGACCGAATATATGGACGTCTTCAAAAACGAAAAATATAAGGACGTCTGCTGCGCTTTGGGCAACGGCATCCTCACCATGATGGATCAGAACCAGGGCAGCTACGTCCACGTGCTCAACACCAACTATTCTCTCAAGCAGAGAGCCCGCACCGTATATTATGACGGAGAAGCTACCTTTGCCCTCTGCCGCCTCTACGCCCTCACCAAGGACAAGAAGTGGCTTGCTCCCGCCTGCAAGGCAGCCGATCACTTTATTAAGGCCAATTACGCTCAGTACAAAGATCACTGGGTAGCCTACGCCATGAACGAGCTGACCAAGCATGTCGACAGACCGGAGTATTACGCCTTCGCGCTCAAGAACGCTCAGGACAACCTGAAAAATATCGCCGAGCGCGACACCACCTGGCACACCTACCTGGAACTGCTGATGGTTACCTTTGAGACTTACGACCGCATGATCGAAAAGAAGATCGATACCGGCAAATTCGATATCAAGGAGCTGCTGAAGACCATCTACATCAGAGCCGACCGTCAGCTCAACGGCTTCTTCTATCCTGAATATGCCATGTATATGAAGAACCCCAACCGCATTCTCTATACGTTTATGGTCCGCCATGACGGCTCCCGCGTCCGCATCGACGACATACAGCACAACATCGACGGCTATTATCTGTATTGGAAGAATTACGATAAAATGATGAAATTCGGTCTGGCCGAAATTGCCAAAACCGCCTGCGATAAGGTAGAGCCGGACAAGGAATATAATACCGACAAGGAAGAAGCCGACGAATAATCGGCCCGGACGGTAAACCGAAGCGGCGTTCCCCAAAAACCGGAACGCCGCTTTATTTTTGCCGTTAAATTCAAAAAGACGTCGTTACAAAAAGGCTCTGACCGCTCTCAGGCAGAAATATAAAGCTTATGAGTGAAGCAAAAGTATCCTGGCAGCCTTCAAGCAAGCTGGAAATCCGTTATACCGGCAATATCCACGGCGACTTGGAGACCCTTCCCTACACAGCTACAGTTATAAAGCAGCAGCGCGCCGCCCATCCCGACCTGCTGCTCTTCGACACCGGCTCCTTCAGCGGCCCCAACGCTCCCGGCAATATTCAGGGCGATCCCCATGTCAAGGTCTATAACCACCTCAAATATGACGCGGTCGTTCCCGGACGCGCCGAAGCCATGGACACCAACGCCCTGAAGAGAATGGCCCGAGCCGCCGATTTCCCCTTCATCGCCACCAACTGGCGCGGCATGGGCGAAGGCGATTTCTTCGTCAACCAAAAGGTAATTAAGCGCGAAAACGATACCCTGGTAGTTTTGGGCATGGCCTGCGACTATACACCAAAAGACACCGAATCGGTCGCTCCCGAGGCGGCTCTGGACGAAGCTCTCAAGGACTTTGATCCTGCCGACACGGTAGTGATAATCCTCTCCCAGCTCGACGGCAACCAAAATTTGAGCCTGGCTAAGCGCGGCAAATTCACCAAGGTCATTATCTGCGGCATCCCCGTTCCCGGCGTGGATCAGACCATGCAGGTGGGAAATTCGCTTCTGGTTCCGGCCGCCTCCGGTCCCAAGCAGCTCGGCAGCGTCAGCGTCGATCTGAGCGGCGCCATTAAGATGCCGAAAAAATAGCAGATTGTAAAATTAAGGCAAAAAACAAGCCTGCCCCCGGCCGAAAGCTCACGCTCTTGCCGAAGACAGGCTTTTTTGTTTGCTGTAAAACGCGTCATTTACAAAGATTCTTCGCTTCGCTCAGAATGACAGAGGGAGCTGAAGCTCAGAATGACAGAGGGAGCTTGTCGCTCGAAATGACAGAGAGGGATGAAGCTCAGAATGCCAATGCAGAGGGAGCGGCCGAGCCGAATGATTCAAGAGGCTGCTGTGCCGAATGACAAGTATATATTTATCCGGAATAAATATCTCTGTCATCCTGAGCCGCCCGGCGAAGGATCTATATTATACTCCGATTCCGAAATTTTCAGCTCAATGCTATCGAGGCGCGCTCCATGTAGGCCGAGGTCAGTACGTAGCCGGTGCCGAAGGCCACCATAATCGCTCTGCGTTCATTGAGATTGTTGGCCCGCAGCTTGTCGGCAATCAGGCAGGGCACGCAGCCGTCGGTGGTGTTGCCCATATTTTCAATATTATTGTACATTTTGCCTTCGGGAATGTGCATGATTTTGGTTATGGCCTCGATCATGCGCAGGTTGGCCTGGTGGAACAGGAAGAGGTCGATATCCTCGGTATTGAGCGTCAGAGAGCGCAGATGATAGTTGATGCGCTGGGGCACCAGGCGGAGCATATCCTTATAGACGTTGCGCCCTTCCATATGAATGACGGACTTATTCACATAGTCTTCATAGATAAAAGGCTCGCCGCCGTGAGAGGAAAAGCGGCAGATCATAGCGTTTGTCGGATCGCTTTTTACCTCTATATATTCGCCCTTGCTGCCGTCGGTATAGCTTTCTACCGAGGTTATGCACCAGGGATCTCTGTAAGTGCAGCCTCGCAGAACGTCTTTATTATCCCGGGTGGCGCTGCCCAGCAGGACGGCGCCGCCGCCGTCGCCGAAAATTATGCAGGTATTTCTGTCGCCGGCATTCATAAGACGGCTCATGGTATCAACGCCTATCACCAAAGCCATAGAGCCTTCGGGATAGCTCTGCAGCATCCGCGCCGAAGCCTCCAAGGCGGCCATAAAGCCGCTGCAGCCGACCCGCATATCCAGAGCCTGCACCGAATTGGGCAGCTCCAGAGAGTGCTGCAGGCTGGAGGCGATATTGGGGGCGGTTTTATCCGGACTAATGGTCGCAACCACTATCAGCTTAATTTTATGAGTATCACGGCGGTCATGGAGCACCTTTTTGCCGGCGGCCAGCGCCAGATCATAAGAGCCGAAAAACTCATCCAGGATACAACGGGAGTTTATGCCCACTCTGTCATACGGAAAACTCTCATCGCTGACCTCAATCTCTCTGGGATTATTCGAATCATGCAGCAGCTTGCGGTGCACCTCTCCCATCAGCTCAGTCAGCTTGGCGTTGCTCAGCGAGCAGCCCGGCAAATCACGCCCGGGCACTGCCTTTGCGGCATCTATAATAACTATCTTTTTATCGAGCAGACATTCCATTGTATCTTTACAAATCCAAAATACAGCAAAAATAAATCTGAGCGCTTTTAATTAACTCTCAGAAAATGAAAAAATTATTATACAAGCTAAAAACTATATAATAAATCCAGCTTATATTTATACTATGTCGCTTTAGTCCTGCCGATAAATTATACTGCGAAATTATGCTTTGATTCAGCGCCTTCTCCATTGCGAATATACAGGGAAAAACGCGATTAAGATAAATAGTAACGCAACCTTTAACTCCCGGAGTTTTAATTCGATATGGCCGAGATCGAAGAATTTGAAGAAAATTTAACTCAAGTAAACACCGTCGAGCAAACCGACAGAAAATGCCCGTCCTGCGGAGCTAAGCTGTCCTACTCGCCCGGTCAGAAAATGGTCTGCGATTACTGCGGCTATGAGGAAGAGGTCAAGGATACGCTTCCCGTAAATGCTTCTCAGGCCTCGGGGGCCTCCGGCAATAAAAACGGAACCGTCGGCGGCGGAAAGGGCAGAATTCAGCCCAACAAAAAAGGCGTCCATGAAGGTCAGGTAGTTATTGAAATACCTCTGGAGCTGGCCGAAGAAAACGCCAATTACGATTGGGGCGCCGAAAAGGTCAATATTAAATGTCAGTCCTGCGGCGCTTATATAACCTGCGATCCCACTCAGATTTCCGAGACCTGTCCTTACTGCGAGGCGAATCTGGTCACGGCCGAACAGAATGATAAGGCCATGGCCCCTCAGGGAATCTGTCCCTTCAATATCGACGAAAAGAAAGCCCGGGAAGCGCATCAGCAATGGCTCAAGGAACTTTGGTTCGCCCCCAACGATGTAAAGAAGAAGTCGGTAGGCGGCAGACTAATCGGCATTTACGCGCCTTACTGGTCCTTTGACGCAGAATGTTTCTGCAGCTATAAAGGCCAATACAGCCGAGGCAGCGGCAAGCACAAAACCTGGCACAGATGTCAGGGCAGCTTCAATCACTTTTTTGACGATTACCTGCTGCAGGCCTCAAACAAGGAGCACGCCGATCTCATCAAAGAAGTCGAGCCCTTCGAAACTACCCACTGCAAGCCTTACAATCCACAGTATGTGGCCGGTTTTTCCTCGGAAAGATACTCCATAGGCGTAAAAGAAGGCTGGGAAATGGCCCAGACCAACATTTTCGAAGTGGATATAAACGATATTATCCGCAATGATATAAAAAAATACCATCCCAGTTCAGATACCAGAGTGACCAGCAAAGAGCTCAGCTTCAGCGACGTCAGCTTTAAATACCTGCTGCTGCCGCTCTGGCTCTCCACCTACAGCTATAAAGGCAAGATCTATCATTTCATTGTCAACGGACAGACCGGCAAGGTGGCAGGAGATCGCCCCTACTCCTTCTGGAAGATCTTCTTCCTGGTACTGTTTATCTTAGTCATTGCTTACTTCTGGTTTGAGTTAGATTCAAGCTACTGATTATCCGTTCGCCGCATTTAAAAATAGCCGAGTCCGCAAAAAGGACCCGGCTATTTTATTTTTTTCTGCAAAACTGCTTCGCCAAAAGACTTAAGACGACAAATAAATACGTCATGCCGACCCCTCCCGCTTGTCATTCTGAGCGAAAGCGAAGAATCTAAACCTTTTACAAGGCAGATCCTTCGCCAAAGGCTTAGGATGACGATAAAACGCGTCATAATGGGCCATAGCGAAGAATCTATAAAATAACGTCCTTGTGGTCTAAAATAGCCCGACCGGGAGCGCAGGCGGGACAGTCGCACCAGACGCCGCCGCCGGCCTTGACGCTTTCGGCATGAGAGGCGATTTTATCTGCCATTTCTTCGCCGAATTTTGCTTTGCCGGCGTCAGAACGGAAGAAGCCGATAACCGCCTCAATAGGCATAACATCTGCTTCCAGCTCCGCAGTTAAAGCCTTGGCCGCTTCCTTTTCCTTATCGGTGTCCAGCGCCTCCATGTAATTCTTACAGCAGGCCTTCAGCTCCGCACAGCAGCTGGGCGCTTCCATTAAAGCTTAAACCTTCTCAATTATTGCATTTTTATCCATCTTAAACCGCTCCGTACCATTCAAATATATGCGGACGTCCCCGATCGCAGCTTGCGCGCGCAAAGGCCGCCTGCGATGTAATTATAATAGTTACAACTCTAAAAGTCAATATGTCAGGGATTCAGCTTTGCCTTCTCAAGAAATTCAGCTTTCATGCGTTCGGTCTCTTCTTCCGCCTGTTTCGCCATTTGTTCCATTTTGTTTTTGGCTTCTTCGAGATCTTTATCGTCGGCTTCCCCGGCATAGACCATATATTGTACTTTATTTATATTAAACGCGCCGATACAAGTATTTACGGCTATACCCAAAATGCCCTTGGCTTCCAGTTTCTGCATAGATTCTATAAGCTTATCAAGCGCCTGAATATGCTGACGGTAATGCTCGGGAGAATTTTCGCCGACTGATTTATAGTAGTCGTCGGCGCACTGTCTGAACTGCTTTACGCGCTCCTCGGAAATTTTTTCATCCTCGGCCATCTCTATTAAGCCGTCGAGAGACTCCTTCAGATCTTTCAGAGACTCTTTTTCGCCTTCCGCATATATTTTGTATGAGTCCGCATCCATAGAATTGCCTTCAGCCTTATTCCCCGCGTCTGCCGCGTCAGTTTTCCTGCTGTCCTGTTCGTCCTGCGCCGCTGCCGCGCCCTCGGCAGGCTTTGACTCCGAAGTTTCCGCCGCCTTCTCAGCCGGCTGAGAGACCGACGCTGCCGACGGTTTCTGCTCCGCCGCTCCGTCTGCGGAACCGGCGTTTTTATCGCCGCTGCAGGCTGCCGTCAGCATTCCCAACAGCAGAAAAGCCGCTAAATGAGATTTTTTCATAATATACCTCCAGAAACTAAAAGCTATTTATTCGACTCTCTGTTCAATTCTTCATCGCCGGCTTCGCCGCCCTTCTTCTTAAAGGTATTTACCATTAAGGTAAGAGCGCCGTCGCCGGTGACGTTGCAGGCGGTGCCGAAGCTGTCCTGCAGAGCGAAAATCGCGATCAAAAGAGCCGTTCCGGCTTCATTGAAGCCCAGCACGGAAATCACGATGCCCAGCGAGGCCAGAACCGTGCCGCCGGGAACTCCGGGAGCTCCGACGGCGAATATGCCCAACAAAATTATAAACAAAACCAGAGTGCCGACCGGGGGCAGATGACCGTAGAGCAGCTGAGAGACGACGCAGACAAAGCAGGTTTCCGTAAGGACCGAACCGCAGAGGTGGATATTTGCAAAGAGGGGCACCGAAAAATCACGGACTTCCTTATCCAAAACCGGGCTTTTTCCGGCGCATTCCAGAGCCACTCCCAGGGTAGCCGCCGAGGACATAGTGCCCAAAGCGGTCAGATAGGCGGGAAGGTAATGCTTCAGCACCAGCCAGCCGTTTTTTCCCGAATAGAGCGAAGCGGCGATATACAAAAAAGCCAGCCAGATATAGTGGCAGATTATGACGATTAAAATTACCGGCAGAAAGATTTTCAGCTGACCGATACTGCCCTCATAGGTGAGAGCGCAGAAATTAGCCGCAATAAAAACCGGCAGAATCGGGATCAGAATGCGCTCAACCAGCTTTAAAACCATCTTCTGGAACTGCCTGAGCAGCTCGGCAATACCGTCGGCCTTGGCCCAGATTACCCCTAAGCCCAGCATAACCGACAGCAGCAAAGCTGACATTACGCTCATAACCGGCGGAATTTCCAGCTTGAACAGAACCTCCGGCAGAGCCCTGAGCCCTTCCTCATTGGTCTGAATGTCAAATAACGGTATGAGCTTATAGCTGACCGCCGCCGCAAAGAGCGCCGCTCCCACCGAAGAGGTATAAGCCAGAGCAAAAGCAAAGCTGATCAGACGTGAGACGTTATCTTTCAGAGCGGCGATTGAAGGCGCAATGAAGCCGATAATTATGAGAGGCACCATAAAAAATATTACCTGGCCGCATATCTGCTTGATAACCAGAATTATTTTCATCAGACCGTCATTGACCGCATAGCCGAGCCCGATACCGAAGACAACTGCCAGCAGCAAAATTACAATAGTATTGGAAAATAGCTTTTTCACGCTTAAACCTCGCTCACATAAATCGGACCCAAGTTCCGCCGATGGGCTAGCCCGCTTATTTTACCACAATTCAGCGTTATTGTGAGCCCCAGCTCCATTTAAGGTCCGTGCTTTCGGGGATTTGCCGCTGCCATCCCCTCCATTCTGAGCGCAGCTAAGAATCTATGCCCGCCTCCCGCAAAAGTATAGATCCTCGCCTTACGGCTCAGGATGACAAATAATTGTCTCAGGACAGCAAAAAATTGGCTCAGGATGACGAACATCCTGTCATTGAGAGCGCAGCGAAGAATCTATGCCGAATACAGCCCTTCAGAGCAAAAAAAAACGTCCCCGCGGTTTAACCGCAAAGACGATTTTTCAAAGTCAAAAACATAACAGCTTTCAAGTAAGCTCGTATAAGAGATTGACCTAGAATGTAATCTAATCAACTCAT
>JAFTAM010000134.1 GCA_017458675.1 bacterium | reverse complement strand
TTGAATGCAGCGTTTCCTATAGAAGCGACGTTGTTCGGGAGAGTTACGGCAGTAAGGGAACTGCAGCCTATCAAGGCATAGTCCGCTATGCCGGTTATTCTGTAATAGCTCCCGTCTTTTTCAAAAGTTTCGGGAATCTCAAGAGCGGTAACTTCCTCGCCGTTTTTAAACAGATGACATTGCTGGTCCATGCCGGAGCCGCTGACGGTTCCCGTATATCCCATTTCGGCGAGCATAGAATTGCTGTCAAAAGAAAAGTTGCCTTGATTGTCTGCGCTGAAGCCGGTCAGAGCGACCTCTTCATAATCGGGCTCAACGGTGGGCTCGTCGGTCGGATCGGCGGTGGGATCTGCGGTAGGCTCGACGGTGGGTTCGCCGGTAGGCTCAGCCGTGGGTTCGTCGGTAGGCTCAGCCGTGGGTTCGTCGGTAGGCTCATCGGTAGGTTCGTCGGTGGGCTCGTCAGTAGGTTCGTCGGTGGGCTCGACGGTAGGCTCGTCGGTGGGTTCGTCGGTGGGCTCGACGGTGGGTTCGTCGGTAGGTTCGACGGTAGGTTCGTCGGTAGGTTCGACGGTGGGTTCGTCGGTAGGTTCGTCAGTAGGTGAGACAGTAGGCTCGACGGTGGGCAGCACTGCCGGGGCTACCGTGCCGCTGGTTCCGCAGCCGGTTAAATTTATGCTCAGAAATAGGCTAAGTGAAAAGATTAAAGCGAATATATATATATATTCTTTAGACTTTGTTGTTTGTTGAAACATTCGGCGTTTTTCAACCTCTTAAGTGTAGTTTGAAACAATATTTTTTGACGTTCGGCGGCAAATACCTTGCGGCTGCCGAGTCCGGTCCGCTTACGTGTGCAGGAGCAGATCGCAGAAACGCTCGGGACGCAGGCTGTATAATATTTCCGGCGCTGTCGGCGTGAGTTGAAGCATACAATAATACGGAAGGCGCTCCGTATCGGCGTTTATTGTCATTCTGAGCGCAGTGAAGAATCTTAAATAGATAGATCCTTCGCCTGAGGGCTCAGGATGACAAGAGTTATCGGCTTAGGATGACAAACAAAATAAAGAGCCGCCTGCGGAATATGTTTCCGGGCGGCTCTAGGCTGTCTCAGTCTTTGAAAGACTTAATAGTCAACCCATACGTCGCTTTCGGCAATACCCGCATCCTTGACGGCGGTGTTAAAAGCGTCTTTATCGTTGTAAACCGTGCCCTTCCAGGCGACGGAAGTTAAATTTGTGCAGTCAGCTAAAGCGTCGGCGCCGATAGAGACAACAGAGTCGGGAATAGTTATCGAAGTAAGCGAATCGCAGTATTGGAAGGCGCCCTCTCCTATAGATATGGGGCCGAGGTCTTTAGAAAAGTTTACCGTTTGCAGAGAATCGCATGTAGTAAATGCGTATGCTCCAATAGAAGTTACGCCGGCGGGGATATCGATTGAAGTCAGCGAGGTGCAGACTGTGAATGCCATATCGTCAATAGAAGTAACGCTGTCGGGGATATCAATTGCTGACAGTAAGACGCAATCCGCGAATGCGCGGAACCCTATGGAAACGACGCCGTCGGGGATATTTATTGAAGTCAGCGACCGGCATGCTGCGAATGCTTGGCTTCCTATAGAGACGACGGTATCGGGGAGAGTTGCCGAAGTCAGGTTTTTGCAGCTATGCAAGGCATGGTCCGCAATTCCGATAATTCTGTAACGGGTCCCGTCCTTTTCAAAGGTTTCGGGAATTTCCAGCTCGGTAACTTCCTCGCCGTCTTTCAGCAAATGACATACCAGGTTCGGTCCGGAGCCGCTGACGGTTCCGGCGTATCCCATTTCAGCGAGCACAGAATTGTCGTCAAATGAGCAGTTTCCCTCGTCGTCTTGGGTAAAGCCGGTCAGAGAGACCTCTTCATAATCGGGGTGAACGGTGGGCTCGTCGGTGGGATCTGCGGTGGGCTCTGCGGTAGGCTCGACGGTGGGTTCGCCGGTAGGCTCAGCCGTGGGTTCGTTGGTAGGCTCAGCCGTGGGTTCGTCGGTGGGCTCGACGGTGGGTTCGTCGGTAGGTTCGACAGTGGGTTCGTCTGTAGGTTCGACAGTCGGTTCCTCGGTGGGCTCGACGGTGGGTTCGACGGTAGGCTCGACGGTGGGCAGCACTGCCGGGGCTACCGTGCCGCTGGTTCCGCAGCCGGTTAAATTTATGCTCAGAAATAGGCTAAGTGAAAAGATTAAAGCGAATATATATATATATTCTTTAGACTTTGTTATTCGTTGAAGCATTCGGCGTTTTTCAACCTCTTAATTGTAATTTGCAGCGGCCTATTTTAACGGACGGCGGCAAATACCTTTGCGGCTGCCGATCAACGTTTGCTTACGTGTGCAGAAGCAGATCGCAGAAGCGCTCGGGACGCAGGCTGCGGAAGTAGAGCTCTTCCAGGGGAATCCAGCGGTTTTGGAAATCGGGCAGGCATTCCGGGCCGCCGCGTTTGATAATGCGCTCTTTTTGAGTTCCCGGGTCGGTGGTGAGGAAGATGCGGAAGGCGTAAAAATGGCGCAGCTCGGGGTGGCAGCTGTAGGAGCCTTCAATGACGGCGAAGGGCCGAGGCTGCACGCTTACTGGAGCGGCCAGGCTCTGGGCGCGGCAGTCGTAGGGACGGTAGGCGAAAGGGCGGTTGGTTTGCAGAGGCTCCAGCACTTCGCTGCGCAGCCGTTCGCGATCCATATTGCCGCCCGGCTCCCGATAGCGCGCTTCGCTGCGCTGGCAGGGGCGCAGATAAAAATCGTCGGCATGAAAGAGGTTGGCTTCCAGCAGCTTGGCCAGGCGCTCCGCCAGCGTGGTTTTGCCCGATCCGCAGCGTCCGTCTATGGCAATTAAAAAGGGCCGGGGACCGCCGGAGGCCGCTTTTTTTATCAGCGAGCATATCTGCTCGGGATTTTCGGGAGTTTTCATATTACTGTCTGACCTTATCGAGCAAGCGGGATTTTTCCCTTTTGTCATTCAGGCGAAGTGCAGAATCTGTAGTCTGATGCCGGCAAAGATCCTTCGCCTGACGGCTCAGGATGACAAGAAAAGGCGGCTCAGGATGTCAGGGAAAAGCGGATAAAGATGACAGGGAAAGTCGGCTCAGGATTAAGAAAAGTCGGCTCGGAATGAGTCCAACGCCTGTCATTCTGAGCGCAGCGAAGAATCTGAATAATTTGCCGTTTTAAGTAAATATTGTTTAAATTGCGATCTTTTTGTGCTATCATTAAAGCCTGGGAAAGATACCTGCCGTTCCGGTGGTCCCTGCCTCTCGTTTTCTCCTTCGGGTCTGGTTTTTCTAAATTAGCTCTTCCGAGGGCAGAAAGGAGGTAGTTGCATGACTGAAGATTTGTTTTTTATTTTCTTTATGTTGTGGTCTTTGACCGACGGTTTTTATCCGTCGTATGTTGAAGCGTTAACTGCGTCCGCTTATATATGGCTGAAAAGCTTTTATAAGTAAAACTAAGAGACACCCACCTGTGAACCAAACTTGTGTGGATGTCTCAAACATTCTATAAAGACCCGTAAGGGGATTTATATGAGAGACAGCCGCCGGTTGCGAAACAGCAGTTGTCTTTCCTTTTTACGTTGTTATTGTAACGTTTTCCGCGCAGCAAAGCAAGAGAAAGGCGGCATTTATTTGCCTGCCTGGCATACTGCGGCTTTATCGAGCATATGGGCTTTTTCCAGAGCGGTTATCAGCGCAGGGAAGAGGATCAGCTGGATGATGATGCCGGGAATGGCCTGCAGAAAAGCGCCGGCCAGAAAAATCCGGGCGGTAAAAGCGTCGCCCTGCAGACGCCAGAACAGCCAGGCCGCCGCTCCGTAAGCGATGCGGCCGCCTATCATGGCCGCTATTGTGGTCAGCAGGACGGAGACCGGAGTTCTGAAGGAGAGGCGCGGATACATAAAGCCGGCGATAAATCCGTAGGCGGCCAGCTCAAAGGCCATTGAAGCGCCCATGGGCATAAGAGCCGGCATGCCGAAAAGCAGGCCGCGCAGCAGGGGCAGGATAAAACCGACAGTCAGGCCTGCCCGCCAGCCGCAGATGAAGCCGCACAGAAATACGGGAATGTGCATAGGCAGCAGCATTTTGCCTACTTGAGGTATCTGTCCGGTAATGAAGGGCAGAACCAGGCCTATGGCGATAAACATGGCCGTCAGGGTCAGTTTTTGAGCGTTGAAGTGCAATTAAAGGGTCCTTTAAAACAGAAAGGCGGCCGACAGAGACTGCCGGCCGCAGATCGATACCGTCGGCTTAAGGCTATTTGAAGCTGACTTCCTTCATGCCGAACGCGGTGGCGATAAAAGAGAGAATATCGGCGTTTTCATCCAGACGCTTTCTGATCGGCTTGCCCGCGCCGTGTCCGGCCTTGCTTTCAATGCGGATCAGAATGGGCGCGTCTCCGCCCTGAGCGTGCTGCAGAGCGGCGGCGTACTTGAAGCTGTGGGCCGGATAGACGCGGTCGTCATGATCGGCGGTGGTTATCAGAGTAGGCGGATATTTTGCGCCTTCTTTAATATTGTGGTAGGGCGAAATTTTGTACAGCGCTTCAAACTCGTCCTTTTTGTCCACGTCTCCGTAGTCGGCTGTCCAGTAGCGGCCGATGGTGAATTTGGAGAAGCGCAGCATGTCCATGACGCCCACCTGAGGCACGGCCGCGCCGAAGAGATCGGGACGCTGGTTGAGGCAGGCGCCTACCAGCAGGCCGCCGTTGCTGCCGCCGTTGATGGCCAGGCGCGAGGGCTTGGTATAGTTATGATCGATGAGATACTGGGCGCAGCTGATAAAATCGTCGAAGGTGTGCTGCTTCTGGGTTTTGGTACCGGCCTGATGCCACTTTTCTCCGTATTCGGCGCCGCCGCGCAGACAGGCTTCGGCGTAAATTCCGCCCATCTGCATCCAGGTCATGGTGCGGGTCGAGAAGCCGGGAGTCATATTGATGGCAAAGCCGCCGTATCCGTAAAGCAGAGTGGGTACGTCTCCGTTAGGCTTGACGTCCTTGCGGAAACTTATGAACAAGGGAACTTTGGCCCCGTCGCTGCTGTCGACAAAGACCTGCTCGGTCTTAAAATCGTCGGGATTGAAGCTGAGATCGGGCTTGTGCCAGATTTTGCTCTCGCCGCTCTCCGTATCGTAAGCGTATATGACGGCGGGGGTGTTGAAGCTGGTATAGGAGTAATAGGCGGTTTTATCTTTCTGCTTGCCGGAGAAGGAGCTGACGCTGCCTAAACCGGGAAGCCCGACCTCTTTGAGGAGCTTGCCGTTTGCGTCATACTCGAGAACTTTGGAGCAGGCGTCGTGGAGATAATCGGCATAAATCTTTCCGCCCACGCAGGAGACGCCGCTCAGCGCGTCTTTGGCTTCGGGAACGACCTCTTCCCAGGGAGCGTCGATGATGTTTTCGGTCAGTTTAATGCTGAGCAGGCGGCGGTTGGGAGCTTGGAAGTCGCTCATAGCCAGCAGCTTGCCGTCTATAATGTCGACAAAGCTGAACTGTCCCTTGAAGGCTTCGGGCAGAGTTATGAACTGCGCGTGGGGATCGTTCATCTTTTTGACCAGAATAGCCGTATTGTCGTCCTTGGAATGAGCGGCTTCAATGATCAGCCATTCATGATCGTCGTCGCAGCCGCCATAGACGGAAAGGTCGGGATTGTCGGGGTTGGCTAAGATTATTTGATCCTGCTTCTGAGTTGTGTTGAGTTTATGGAAGCAGAGAGTGTGGCCGGCGTTGACGCCGCCTAAGGTCTCGGAGCTCTTCTCGGGGGCCGGATAGCGGCTGTAGTAGAAACCGGAGCCTTCCTTGTCCCAGACAATGGTGGAAAATTTTACCCAGGAGACGGTATCCTGCAGAGCCTGGCCGCTTTCGAGGTCTATAACTTTGATGGTATTCCAGTCCGATCCGGAGGAGGCCAGCGAATAGGCCATGTATTTGCCGCCGGGGCTGACTGCGTATCTGGTGAGGGCGACGGCGCCGTCCTTGCTAAGGGTGTTGGGGTCCAGGATTAGCTTGCCTTCTTTGTCTGGCGAATCGCTCATATAAATGCAGTCCTGATTCTGCAGACCGGTGTTTTTGGCGTAACAATATTTTCCCGATTCGCAATAGGGACGGCTGAAGCGGGCATAATTCTGCAGTTTGTCAAGATGGGCCCTGATTTTGCCGCGGCCGACGGCGTCTATCATCCAGCGGTCGGTTTTATTGCGCTGGCCGGCGATCCAGGCCTGGGTTTTGGGACTGTCGATATTTTCCATCCAGCGGTAGGGGTCGGCAACTTTTACGCCGTGTATGGTCTCGCTGAAGTCGGTGCGTTCGGCTTTGGAGGCGGGAACGACCATGGGAGGGCAGCTGATTATTTCCAGGGGGTTGACTTTGGGAGCCGCGGGACGGTCGGCCCGGGCGGGCGTGGAGAAGGTTGCCGCCAGGGGAACCGAAAGGGCGGCAAGCAAAGCTAAAGAAGCGAAATTTTTACGGTAGTTCATAGAAATTTGTTTTGTTTTGCCGCCCTTTGTTTCCTGCTTTTGCTCCGGCGCGGCGTTTAATAACGGTTTCGGCATGAGATTCTTCGCTGCCGCTCAAAATGACAGGTGCGCTTGTCATTCTGCGTCGATTTTTATTGTCATCCCGGCCGCTGAGTTTACTGCTGTCCTGAGCTGCTGAGTTCACTGTAATCCTGCGCCGTTGAGTTTACTGCCATGCAGCGCCCCTGATTTCTCTGTCATCCTGAGCCCCTTGGAGCGAAGGATCTTTAAAAGGCAGTTTCCGTTTTTTACAGAAATTACTGTGCTTGTTATCTTTAATGAAGGCAGAATGCAGGCAGCCTTTGCCGCAGATGCTTTCTCAAATACAAGGTATTTATGGAAACTGTATTGGTTGCCGGAGGCGCCGGCTATATAGGCAGCAATATCTGCGCCGAACTTATTAAAAATAATTACAGAGTTGTTGTCGCCGATAATCTTATTCACGGTCACAGGGCGGCCGTGCCCAAGGAATGCGCTTTTGAAAAAATTTCCGTTTTAGAGACGGAGGCTCTGGCCGATCTCATGCGCCGATATGAGGTCGACGCCGTCGTACACAACGCCGCTTTTATTGAAGCGGGAGAATCCATGCGCGATCCCGGCTCTTTCTTTTACAACAATACCGCCGGCTCGCTTTCGGTGCTGCAGGCCATGGTCAAAGCCGGCGTCAAACGCATAGTCTTTTCCTCGACGGCGGCGGTTTACGGCAATCCCGACCGCCTGCCGATAACCGAGGAGCTGAGCCTGCATCCGGAAAACGCTTACGGCGAGTCCAAGCTTCTGGTGGAGCGCATGCTGGCCTGGTTTGAAAGGATACACGGCCTGAGGGCGGCCCGCCTGCGCTTTTTCAATGCTTCCGGCGCTTCGGAGGAGCGCGGCGAGGATCATCATCCCGAGACCCATCTCATTCCTCTGGTAATTCAGGCCGCTATGAAGAAGCGCCCTTATATCGCAGTTTTCGGCAGCGACTACGCTACCGAGGACGGAACCTGCGTGCGCGATTACGTCCATATTCAGGATTTGGCTTCGGCTCATCTTCTGGCCCTGGAGGCTCTGAAGGAGCGGGGAGGCCTCGTTTATAACTTAGGCAGCGGTCAGGGATTTTCCGTCAAGGAGATTATTGATACTGTGCGCGAGGTCTCTCAGAGAGATTTTGAAGTCAGAATGATGGAGCGCCGCCCCGGCGATCCCGATATTTTGATCGCCTCCTCGGAAAAAATCCGCCGCGAACTGGGCTGGAAGCCTCGCTTTGACAGCATCGAAGCTATCGTGCGCTCCGCCTGGAACTGGCATACGCGTCATCCCGACGGATACGGAGACTGTTGACGGCGGCCTTTCACCGGCATATTTCTGCAGCGTTATTGCGTTGTTTTTAATTAGAGGTTTTATGAAATATCCCAGATATAATTCGCTTTGTCTGTCTTTATGGCTGTTTTTCCTATTTGTAATGCCCTTTGCCGCTCAGGCCGAAACATCCGCTTCCCAAGCCGCTTCTCAGAAGCCGCAGACCGGACCGGCTGTGAATCTGGTGCTGTGGTCGGATATTCATATCGGCGAGCCCAACACCAATATGCAGTATTGGGAAAAGCTGCTCGATGAAGGACTGAAGAATAAGGAGGCCTCGGCCTTTATTTTCTCCGGCGATTTAGTCGACAATAAAAATGCCGATGAAAAAATATTTCAGGAGCGCATTGACATTTTCTGCCATGATTATGTGCCTAAGATGCTCTCTGCCGGCAGGCCGCTGATTGTCGCTTACGGCAACAACGACTTTTACAAAAACTACAATACCGAGCCCGACAACATGCGTCCGGTTATGGATTCCATGAAAAAAGCCATGGGCGAAGCCTACTATCTGGATGAACTCGGCAACGGCGTCTATCCCCGTCTGATCAACGGCGTAACCTTCATAACTATGAATTCTCTGATCTTTTCGGCCCAAAACTCCTGCCCCGAGGCTATTCTGAAAAAGCAGCGCGAGGATACTATGAACTGGCTCAAGGCCTCTCTGGCCGCCGTCCCCGCCGACAGCGCCGCGGTTATCGTCTGCCACGTGCCTCCCTGCGTCGACGCCTGGAACAACAAGATGCACTGGGACGGCGATTATATGAAGCGCTTTCATCAGATTCTGGCCGACTCAGAATGCAGCGTGATGGTCTTGTCCGGCCACACTCATACTAATGAAATTCACGCCTATCGCATAGATGAAGTTAAGAGCGCGCCTATTTTCATCGTCAGCTCCATCGCCCAGAAATACGGCTATAACGCCGCTTACCGTACGGCCCGCATAGATTTTGACGCCGAAACCGGCGTGCCGGTCAAAATCTCCTGGACCGTTCACTACGCCAATCCAACCTTCGGAGAGACCTCGGTCGTGATCAATGAGCCCTGCAGCACCGAAACCGTGGAGGCCATAGGCGAGCTGCTCGACGACGACGCTTTCTATTTCAATTATATGGAGGATTTCTACACCCGCTGCACCGATTGGCGCGAAAAATGCTCTCCTGCTGAGAAGCGTGAAGAAATTAAGGCCGGCTTCAAGGTGCGCAGCGGCTGGAAGGGCGGACGGCGCCATTGTGCTCCCGGGGCAAAACCTGACTGCGCCGAAGATAAAGCCGCTTAAACGGGGCAATATCGGCGGAGACGCCTTCCTGAGGCTGCCAAGTGCCTTTTAGCGAATGCGCCGCCATGAAGGGAAACAGATTCTTCCCCCTGCACTCAGAATGACAGGAGAGCAGCTCATAATTACAAGTGAGCGGCTCATCATAGCAAGTGAGCGGCTCGGAAAATTATAAAAGAGCGGCTCGGAATGGGGGAAAAGAGCCGCCCTATCAGTATCTCGGAAATCCGTCCGCTTATGTGCGGGCGGATTTTTTTGCGGCCTGTTAAAAACAGGGAACTTTAAATCGGTACGGAAGAACTACTGCCGTTTTTTCATTATTGTTTGTTTGAGGTTCAGAGTGGTCGAAAAGTCCAAAGAAAATATGGCTGATCTTACGGAGGGCGCCATCAGCAAAAAGCTGGTGGTCTTTGCCGTGCCCGTCTTGCTGGGCAACCTTCTGCAGGAGCTCTATATGATGGTCGACACCTTAATAGTGGGCCGGACTCTGGGCGTGGACAAGCTGGCGGCGGTGGGCTCCTGCAGTCCTCTGATCTTTATTATCATCGGCTTTCTGCTGGGAATGAGCGGCGGCTGCTCCGTTTTAACCTCAAACTCTTACGGAGCTAAGGACGATAAGGCTCTGAAAAAGAGCGTGGCCGCTCACATAATCATTTCTTTTTTCGCTACTGTTATTCTGACCTCGGGAGCTACCTATTTCGCCAAGGAGCTGCTTTCGCTTTTAAATACCACCGACCGCGCCTTTCAGCATGCCGCCGTCTATCTGACGGTGATGTATGCCGGAATTCCGGCGGCGATCCTCTACAATCTTTGTTCAGCTTCGATGCGCGCGGTGGGCGACAGCCGCACGCCTCTCTATTTTCTGATATTTTCATCAATTCTTAATATTGTCTTAGATCTGATTTTTATATTGGTCTGCAAATGGGATGTGATGGGAGTAGCTTTGGCTACGGTATTGTCGCAGTTAGTCTCCGGAATACTGTGTTTCATTTTCATAAAAATGAAATATCCTATTTTGATTCCGGAAAAGGAAAGCTGGCGGGATCTCAAAAGCTCGCTGCTCTTTGAGCTCAAGGTGGGCATTCCCATGGGGCTGCAGTTTTCTTTGGTGGCGGCCGGTTTTATTGTTCAGCAGTACGTCCTCAACGGCTTCGGGGCCGACGCCGTGGCCGCCTTCACCATAGGCGGACGCATCCAGTCGCTCATGCTCAACCACATGAGCGCTGCCGGAGTAGTCATCGCCACCTTTGTGGGGCAGAATTTCGGCGCTAAGCGTTATGATCGCATCAAGGCCGGCGTTTTAAGAGCCATGGCCTTCACGATAACCGTGGCGGCGGTGGGAGGCACCTTGATTTGGCTCTTTGACGACAGAATTATTTTATTATTCATTCAGGCTCATGAGACCCATGCCATATCTCTGGCCAGGGTATTTCTGTCCTGGAGCTGTCCTCTGGCCTGGATGCTGACTTTCGTCTTTGTCACCCGCGGCGCTCTGCAGGGCATAGGCGACGGCTTTACTCCCATGTTCGGGGCGGTTCTGGAACTGATCATGCGCTCTATGATACCGCTTTACTGCAGCGTCTATTTCGGCTTTACGGCGGTCTGCATCTCCGGGCCGGCCGCCTGGGCCGCCTGCGGTTTTCTGACTACCGCCGTCTATTGGTTCCGGGTCAGGAAACTCTGCAAATACGGCAGGATTGAATAAACGCCGTCCGCAGCGCAGGTGAAGCGCGATTATTTACAGAATTTCACCAGTTTAGAAAATAGCGATTGAAGCGTTTTTGTTTCATTTACGTAAAGGAGAAAACTGTTATGACTTTTGTTCAGGCTTTAAAAAGCGTACTGATGGAGAATTATTTCAATTTTGACGGACGCGCCCGCCGCAGCGAGTATTGGTATTTTTGTCTGCTGAATTTCTTGGTAAATTTTGCTTACAATATGATTACCCGTTTAATCGATTCGAAGTTAGTGGCTGTGGTTTTAGCGGTTATTGTGATTATTTACAGCCTTGGAACGCTCATTCCCGGCTTGGCCGTGGCGGTCCGGCGCCTGCACGACATCAATAAATCGGGCTGGTGGATGCTTATCGGTCTGATTCCTCTCATCGGCTGGGTTATCTTGTTGATTTGGTATTGCAGAGACAGCGAGCTCGGTTCCAACGAGTACGGAGAAAATCCTAAGGGACTTTAATATTGTAAAAGCTTAAAGTATAATGCCGCTCTTTTCAGACCCCATACGGGGCTTACAAGGAGCGGCATTTATTATTGTGCGGCTAAATCCGGCCTGATATGCTGGCCAATTATAAGTAGTTAATTAAACCGTTCTTTGTCAGATAGGAATGAAACGCAGCTATATAGTTTCCGTTCTGCATAGCCTTTTCATACCATTTTTCCGCCTGGGCCGCGTCGGCTTCGGTTCCTATGCCCTTGGCGTACATTTTGCCCAACAGCAGCTGGGCTTTAGGATAGCCCTGTTCGGCAGCTTTGGAGCAGAGCTCAAAGGCTTTGTCAGGATCGACATTTATTATTCCTATATTATATTTGCAGATATAATTGTACATTATAAAGCTGAGCTCGTACATGGCGTGAATATCGCCCTGATCTGCCGCCATGAGCAGCCATTTAACAGCTTCGGCATGGCTGAAGCAATGATCGGAATAGTGTTTTCCCAAGCAGTACTGAGCGCCGGCATGACCTTGCAGAGCCGCCTTCTTCCAGCAATTCAGAGCTGCTGAGACGAGCGTCTCATAATTTAGAAACCGGTTATTTTTTTCGGAATAATAGAGCAGTCCCAGTTTATAAAGAGCATCACTGCCGCCCGATTCGGCGTCTTTCTTCAGCTGAAGCTCCCGCTGTCGGTAAGACTTTATATCAAAGTTATCGTTAAACGGGTCGGTATATCTGTAGTCAAAAACGCTGTACGGCTCCGATTGATCGTGGTAGTATGCTTCCCCTTTCCAGCATAAACTCTGTAAATCGCCGGTATTGCCGTTTTTGCCCAGCTCGCAGAGCAGTTCAGCTGCCTTTTCGGGATTTCTGGGCGCGCAGCTGTCACTGTCGTATAAAGCGACGAGCTCTCGCTTGACGGCCTCGTCGGCTTTGCCTCCGGCAAGCTGCTTGGATAAGGCATTGATCTTCCGCTCTTTTTCTTCCGACTGTCTGTTCATATCCTCGAGCTTTTTCCTGGCCTTGCTGTCGTATTCGGAGGCGGTGCGATAATAATCTGTCGCTAATTCTCGGCGGGAGGCAATTTCGTCGTAGGTGATATGGCAGCTGAAATTATGCGGGTCAATCAGGCCGTCGGCTTCTTTCATCAGCCGCTGCCTGGCTTTAGTATTTCCGTGCCTGGCCGCCTTGAATAAATACTCTTCGGCTTCATGTCTGTTTATCAGCTGCGGAAACGTTTCATATATTTCGCTCAGCTGATATTCTTCAGCGGCGCTCAGTCTGTGCTCTGCTATTTTAGCCGCTAAGCCCCTAAAGATATTTAAAGAATTGAGGTGAGCGTCAGCGTCGGGATAGTTCTGAGCTGCGGCGGCCTTATACCATTTCTCGGCTTCGGGCAGAGCATCGGTCTTTAAAGCGTTTTCAATGTTAATTCTTGAAGTATAAAAACCGGCTAATTTGTATTGGGCTTCGGCGAAGCCGTCCTCAGCGGATTTTTTCAGCCATTCAAGCGATTTCTCCGGGTCAAAGGCAAACAGGAGGTCTCCGGGTTTCTCATAAAAATTGCTGAGCTCATATTTTTCTTCGGCGCTTAAGGCGTTTGTAATCGCTTTTTCCCGGAGCAGCTTTTTCTTTTGAAAATTGCCGAGCCGCTTTTCGGCATAGCCATCGCCGCTCTCAGCCGCTGCAGTATACCATTTTTCCGCCTCGGAGAGCCGCTCTTCGGCAGAGAGACTTTCGATGCTTTTGTCAGCCGAACAGGCGCCTTCGTAAATCTCGGCCAGCATAAGCTGCGCATTGATATAGCCTTTTTCGGCGTCTTTGAGGAGACGTTTTATGAGCTTTGTTCTGTCAACAGCAAATATATCATTAAAATCGTAGAAATAACAGCATTTTTGCTTATACTTAGGGTCGAAATCTCCAATGTCAAATTCTGAAATCTCAGAGTCAAGACTTTCACCGTTATCTCCGCCGCTTTTGCTCTTGAGTTTATTGATGATCTCCGGATCGTTTTTTATTTTATCGTAGATTTTTTTAGATTTACTGAGGCCCTCTAAAGCGTCCTTGGCATTTTCATTTCCGTGGGAAGCGGACAATTTATACCACTTTTCAGCTTGCGCGGATCTTTCGTCCCAGTTTAACAGGCGATTTTCCAGTAAAAGACCTATAGGATATCCGTATATATGCTCGCTGTAAAAGAGAACATCATAAAATCTTCCCATTTCATACTGAGCTTCGGCATCGCCTCTTTCGGCCGCTCGGCGCCACCATTCATACGCTTTGAGCTTATCATGACAAAGAACAATGTCATGAGACGAGACCATAGAGCCTCCGGCAGAGTTATAGCGCCAGCCCAGTTTGTATAACGCCTTGGGATAGTTTTGTTCTGCTGCCTTGATCAGCCATAGAGCCGAATCTATATAATTGAGGGTGCAGATATCGCTCGTCATAGTGTAGTAAGCGCCGCTCAATTCTGTCTGAGCTTCAGCGCAGCCGCTGTCCGCAGATTTCTTAAGCCATTTCAAGGCTTCAGTTTTGTAAAGTCCTTTTTTGTCCTTATTCTCATAAGGGGTGGAGTAGAAGAGATTATGATAATAATTGCCGAGTTGGAACTGAGCTTTCGCGTCGCCGCTTTCCGCCGCTTGTTTAAGCTCATTCTCCTTTTGAGGGGGCAGAACGGCTGCTATGGCCGGAATTTGCCCGCCGGCGTCTTTTTGGGCCGCATTATCCCCGGAGCCGGCGCCGAGACAGCCGACGCCGGCAATCAGCAGAATGCCCGCCGCAGCCAGGCCGTACAAAGCGGCGCGCCGTCTTTCCTGTTTTAAGAATTCGAAAATCATAAGCTTCTCCTTAAATATTCTCTGTTCTCTGTTAATACGGTCTGCGGATTGCAGGGTGCGCGATACAGAACGTTCCGAGTATACTCTCTCAATTCCGTTCCTTTTGGCTCCGCTGCACGGCTGACCGAGTAGGCGGCGTAGTAGGCGGCGTTTTGGTTCGCCCCGTAAGGGACGGCGCGAAACACGGCTAATCTGCAAGCAATTTTATCATGCCGTTTTTTGTTAAATATGAATAAAACGCAGCAAGATAATTGCCGTTGTCCATAGCTTTTTCATACCATTTTTCCGCCTCGGCCGCGTCGGCCTCGGTTCCTATGCCTTTTGCATACATATTGCCCAAATGCAGATATGCTCCGGAATATCCCTTTTCGGCAGCCTTTAAGCAGTATTCAAAAGCCTTTGCCGGATCATCATTTTCAATAGTTCTGCCCAGCGTATATTCCGCGTCGACATCGCCCTGTTCTGTTGCCTGAAGCAGCCATTTTACCGCCTCAGTTTTATCGGTGTGGAGGCCGAACTGC
>JAFTAM010000133.1 GCA_017458675.1 bacterium | reverse complement strand
GAAGATAAAGAGGTCAGAGAGCAGGCTAAGCGTCTGAATGAGAAGCTGAACTCTCTGTTTGCCATGATGGAGAAGATGGGACCGGGCGCCATAGAGGAAGGGCTGGATAACTTTGAAGATATATTTATAGCTAATTTGCGCGGCATAGTGAGCTTTTTGCAGATGCAGGTCTGGGAACCGCAGTTTACGATTGACAGTCTGCCCGAATCTCTGAAAGTGCGCGAGGTGGGAAAAAAAGGACTGATACAGGTGAGGATTTTCCCCAAAGACGACGTCTGGGAGCGCGAGGCTCAGGAGCGCTTTGTTAAGGATCTGGAAAGCGTCGATCCCAACGTGGTGGGAATGCCGGTCATGGCTTACTATGATTGTCAGGAGCTGCGGGTTTCCAACGAAAAGGCCGGCATGTGGGCTTTAATCGCCATCTGGGTTCTGCTCTTTGCTCACTTCCGCAGGGTCGGTACGGCCATTCTGGCTCTGCTGCCCAAGGTGTTGGGCATCATCTGGATGGTGGGCCTTATGGGCGCTTTGGGCATAGATTTCAACAGCGCCAATTTCCTGGCCCTGCCTCTGATCTTAGGCATAGGCCTGGTCTTCGGCATTCATATTCTGCACCGCGTCTCCGAAGAAGGCGATCATCAGGGCATCTTCGGCCATTCGACCGGCCCCTCTATCGCTTTGGCAGCCATCACCACCATGATAGGTTTTGCGACGATGATTTGGGCCGATCACCAGGGCGTGGCTTCTTTAGGCATAGTAATGACTCTGGGAGTCGGAACCAACCTGATCAGCTCCGCCGTTTTCATGCCCAGTTTCTTCGCTTTCTTAAACAAGCATTTCGGCTACAAAGTCAGGCTTCACAAATAATGACCAGCCGGCCCTGCGGGCAAAACCGTCTGCAGGCGGCTGAAGCATTATAAAAACATAAAAAAGAGAAGCGCTTCTGCCAATTTCCGAACGGCGGCTGCTTCTCAATAAAATGCCCTGAAGGGCATTTATACAGTTAATGAGACCTCCGCAAGGCTGTCCTCCCGGCGGGCGTCTCTTATTTTTTGCTTATATCTTGCCGAATAAGCTGATGTCGGGACCTTCGCAGGCTCAGGATGATAAGCCGTGCCGCCTAGAATGAAAAGCTGCGCAGTTTTTGAACACATTGCACGGCTCGGGAAGGCTGGCTGCAGAGTCCCGAGCCTTAAAGATGCTGTCATTCAGAGCGCAGCGAAGAATCTTTGCCTTTATGGCGTTTGTAATGTGGCACAAAGCGCTATAAACAGGCTAGAAGAAATCCTCGTCGCTGAATCTCTTTTCGACGTTGTCGGCTTCGATAGCAACAGCGTCAATAATGGCGTCGAGATCTTCTGAAGTCAGGCTTTCCAGAGGAACTTTGGCGCAGAAGATCAGGCTGTCGTCGGCGACCTGCCAGCTTCCGATAACGGTGGTTGAATTTCTCTTTAAAAGTTTAATGTAATACTTTTCAGAAACTTCATCCATATCGGCGGCCTTGGACCAGATCTCCAGAATTTTGACGCCGTTGAACTCGTCGACGTTTCTGTCGATGACTACGAGCTGGGAGCGTTCGTCGTCGTTAATGCTTACGGTGATATTTAAACTGCCGGTGTCGTCTTTTTCGTAGCTGATGCCGGCTTCTTTTAATAATTTAGCTGGATTCATAATATCAGCATCTTTCAGTAAATTGACGGTTTGAGAACCGCCGATAATAAGCTTTCTATAAAATCGGTTTTATCCTTGCCGTATTGCCCTTCAAAAAAAATGGAAAAGCTTTTTTCTGCAGAAACGGAACAAAGTCTGTAATTTGTGTTTATAGCTTTATTATTCTATCTGTTCGGGTAAAAACGACTATGCGTAAATTTTTTATAAATATCTGTTTTCTGCTGAGCCTGAGCGCTGCCCTGACGGTTTCCGCCGCCTTTGCTCAGAGCGCCTGGAAGGTCCGGAACGGAGAAGGCGTAGGGCCGTATTCGATAGGCATGACCTTCAGTGAATGTGAAAAAACGCTTCACCGCGATAAAAACGCCGACCAGGTGTTTGTCAGACGCAAGCAGCCCTTCTGGATATATTACACCGACGGCATTCAGATCAATTACGATCACTTCGGCAAGGTCATTCAGATCTTCGTTGATAAGCCAGGCATTCTGACCGATAAGGGAATTCAGGTGGGCGATCCCCAGGATAAATTCCTGGCCGCTTACGGCCGCGGCTGCGTATCCCACGAGCTGCCCACCGCCAAGAGCCAGCCCAAGCAGTCTGTTTACATTTACAAGAATATGGGACTGGGCTTCCAGGTAGAGGGCGGAATTGTCAAGTTTATAATTGTAACGCTTAAGCACAGCTGACGAGCTGAGTTAAAAAGGGGCTGCCGTATTATTTTGGCAGTCTCTTATTTTTTGGATATCGGCTGATCGCTTAATGATAAGATTGTCGCAAGTATTAATTGTGGAAAATCTGTAAATTTAATGGAAATTAAATTCAGTTATGAAATAATCGAACTTTTTAAATCCGCTGATCAAATTTATGAAGAATGGAAGCTATATTCTCTCTGTCGTAGCTCTTCTGGACTTGACGGTTGGAATATACAAAGAAGCTGTTTATATATAAACGGACCTATTTTAGGCTTATTACGTGAGAAAAACAAATCTTTATTGGAATTTATAAATACAAAGCCTGTGGATGCGTTAAGAGATAACGTCGTCAAGCTTTTACAATGGACCAAGCAAAAAAGCGATGAGCATATAAAAAAAATATATAATTCATATGAAAAAAACGTATTTCAAATCGCTGTCGCAAAGTATGGCAAATCATTGCCGAAGTTGACTAAGGACAACATACTTGCGTGGACATATGCATATAATGATATGTATTTAGCTGATATGAAAGATTATTCTTCTGACAGTCAAGTGGCATTTTTATATGTTTGCCTTGGATATGATTATTATCGCGAAGAAAAAATTAGACATATTGATGTTGAACAACAGCATATTAAAGAGTTATATGACAGGCTTAAAGATTCTAATTTCAGAAAATACGGTCTGCTTCCCGTTGATAGGGAAAGGATATTTATTGTTGCTAATCCATGCCGAATCTATGATAAGACGCTTAATCATACGATTTTTTTGACTTTAAAACATCAGATGGGGGTAATTCTGAATAGTCTTTTTGCTACAGGAAAGATTAATAAGTTATCTTTCAGAGGCAAGGATACAGATATCTATCCAGGAAAATGCACTATAGAGTATTTAAATGAACAAATTGAGTATGGACCGATTTTTAAGTATAACGTAAAGGAGCTGCCTAAAGTTACTAAGCTATGTTCGAAAAATTATAATGATCAACTATGGATAATGGTAAAAAACTGCGAAATAACGTTTGAGGAATTATGCGATGACATTAATATCTATGATGAATCAATAGCTAAGCAGGTTATTCACCTAGTGTATGATCTCGGAGATAATACGCCAGTGATAACGCATATTGACCATGAATATGTGTTCTATGATGCAGAAGAATACGAAAGACGACTGAATGATCCAGATGTTAAGGGAACAAAACTAAAACGCTTTAAAACTTTCAAGGTTGATAATGCCCATATAGAGATGGATTATCCATGTAATGTCATCGATGTGCAAGATGAAAACAATGTGGCTGAGATCAAAATTCCATTTATATATTTTGTTTTAAACGTATACTTCACTCATAAAGACCTGCTGTTAGAATATTTTGAAGATATCCTGAAATAGTTGGATAAATTTACATTATACAGTTAACATCTATATTAAAAATTATCTGTATTGTATAAGCAAAGTTCTAAATTCAGCATTTGAGTATATATTATAAATGACCCTGTTGAAAAATACAAATGACTTTGCCGGCAATATACTTTGACAGTGGCAAAACGTCAGAGACGCAAATACCGCTCAATAATAAGTTAGTTGGTTGTCTCAAAATTTCGCAAAATTTTTTTTGTTCTCATTGGGAACTGCATAAAAATTAATCAAGACTCTTAAGCCTGCCGCTCGGCAGTTCCATTTTTTATTCGTTTGACGTTTATTTTTAAATTTTATATAAAAAAGCTTTTATTTCTTTTTGAATTATGCTAATATGCATATAAGATATTTTAGACGATTTGCGTCCGTGAGACGCAAAAGCTGACGCGCGCACGCTTACGGCAGAATTGACGCTTTCTGTAAGTTGATATAAGAGACGCGCGCCGAATTTTGGGAGCCGGCAGTATAGTGCTGATTTTTATCGCCGAACGGGCCCGGCGCCGGGGGAGTTTTAGCTCTATTCGTACGCGTGAGCTGAAATGGCGGAAGCTTGTTATCTGTATATTTGATACATTGTCTTTGAATGGGAAAGGTGTTTTTAACAGCAATGAACAGTAAAATTATTATAGCCGATAAAGCGGCGGAGAAAAACGCTTACGCAGGACGCGAGGACTTGGTCGAAGTTGTTATTCCCGATGGAGTAGAGCGTATCGCCGCATCGGCTTTTTTCAACTGCAAAAATATTGTGAGCGTTGTCATTCCTGCCAGTGTAACTGTAATTGAACACGGAGCCTTCAGAGGGTGCGGTGCTCTGCGGACACTTCGTCTTCCCGAAGGTTTAATTGCAATCGGAGATGAAGCCTTTTATGACTGTGAATCCTTGGACAGCCTGATTCTTCCCCGCGGATTGACGTCGATAGGACGCGAAGCGTTCAGTTTGTGCCTGAAATTAGCTGAAGTTACAGTGCCTGACAGCGTTGTTTTTATCGGCGAGAGGGCTTTTGAAATTTGTGAAGGGCTGCGTACGCTTAGGCTTCCCGGAAGTTTAAAGGAAATTTCCGATTATCTGTGTCAGGGCTGCTCCAAGCTGGTAAAAATTGCGCTTGCTGAGGGCATAACCTCAATAGGCGAAGGGGCTTTCTGCAGCTGCTTCCGTCTGCGTGAGATTACTGTTCCTGACAGCGTGCTTTCTATAGGCGAATATGCTTTCAGCGATTGCCGCGGTCTGCAGAGGGTTGTACTCGGCAAAAGCCTGGCTGAAATAGGAGCGTATGCCTTCAGAGAATGCTGGAGTTTTTGCGAGTTCAGAATGCCCGAAAGCGTTGCTTTTGTAGGCGATAGTGCTTTTGAGAATTGCAGAAATCTGCGATTTGTTAAGCTTTCCGAGTCTTTGACCCGAATAAGCGGAAGTATGTTCTGCGGCTGTAAAAGCCTGGCGGGCATTGTTCTGCCCGCCGGTATAGTTTCAATAGGAGAAAACGCTTTTAAAGGCTGCGTCAGTTTGCGTGAGCTCAATCTTCCCAAAAGCTTAACTGAGCTAGGCTGCAGTGCGTTTGAAGACTGCGTCAGACTTAGCGGGCTTAATCTGCCCGAAGGATTGGACACGGCGGCGGAGAGCGCTTTCAGCGGATGTATCAGTTTGCGCGCGGTTAACCTTCCCGCCGGTTTGGTAAAAATTGACGCCTATGCTTTCAGCGGCTGCGTCAGTCTGCGTGAAATTGCGCTTCCCGACAGCCTGATTTCTGTCGGGACCGGCGCCTTTGACGGCTGCGTCAGTTTGAGGTCGGTTAAGCTGCCTGAAGGACTGGAATTGACAGATACAGAGGCCTTCCGCAATTGCATCGGCCTTGCGGATCTTTATTTGCCCGCTTCTCTTGAGATAATCGGTGAAGAAACTTTTGGCGGATGTGTAAGTCTGACCTCCGTGAAGCTGCCGGAAGGACTGTCTTTGATAGCCTGCGGCGCTTTCTGCAGCTGCAGCGGTCTGACTGAAGCAAATATACCGCCGTCGGTCGCCGAAATCCAAGATAACGCTTTCAGCGGCTGCAGCCGCCTGCGTGAGGCCGCTCTCCGGGAGGGGCTGTCAGCGATAGGCGCGTATGCGTTCAGCGGCGCTGAAGACCTGCGCGAAATAACCGTTCCCGACAGCGTGACTTCTGTCGGCGCCGGCGCTTTTTACAGCTGCCCCGCTCTGCAGTCCGTAACCTGGCAGGGCAGACGCTATACCGATAAGGCGGAATTCAATTCGGCTCTGAAGCGCAGCGGAATCAGCGAATATGACGTATGGTGCTAGGCGCATAGCCAATAGGCAGTTTGAAATATAAAGAAAGGCGTCTGCCGAGCGAGCCGGCAGACGTCTTTTATTTTGCGGAAAAATGTCACAGCAGCTTGTTTGAACATGTTTTCCCTGTCATTGAGAGCGCAGCGAAGAATCAATCAAGCATGTTATGCATGTTTCTGTTATGTCGGTTTTCTTTGCCGTTACCGCTCCGCGCTCGCCGCAAGCCGGAGTTCGGGCGTTAGCTTTTGCGCAAAAATAAAATTAATATTAATAATTGGATAAAAATATACTGTTTTTAACTAATATTTATATATTTTGCAGAATATTTATTTATATAAGACTTATATAGGCAGGCTATTTTGTTGACAGCCGAAATACACAATCAAAAATAATAACTATGTGCAGTGAGGTTTGGTATTGCAATGGCTCCTGTTTACAGACTGATAACGTATGAAATGTTTGAACTCAATGAAGCGGGTTTGAGCCGTTTTCGGAAACATGTTCAGAGGGGAATCCCGATGGCTGTATTTATGCCTTTCAGAGCCGGTAAAGATGAACTGAGGAAAGCCGGGGAGCATAAATTGAGTGAAGACGAGGCCAATAACATTTTTACCGACGCGCACTCTGAACTAAAAGCTAAGGGCTTCGGATTTATTAAAGGAGACGGATACTTTACATATAACGGCGTTCAGGAGAACGATCCGGAGCATATCTTTTATTATATACGGCATCCCTTTGGAAGATTCTGACGATTATTACGTTGGCACAATACTTTTCACACAGAAAAGAATTGCACGCGGTTATTCTTATGCCGAGGCTGAAGCTCAACTGAAAAAATTGGCCATATTATTCGGAAAAGCCTATAAACAGGGATCATTCATATTTATAGACAGAGAGGGCAGCGCTTGTCTGCACCGGCTGCAAAATGCCGAATCTGCCGGAGAAGAGGCTGAGGAAAATCTGAATTCATATTATGACGGCGATGAAGAGCGGCTGCAGAAAATAGTATTTCATCCCGAAGGCGAGGCTGTTTATACCGAAATTAACGGAATGCCTTTTGTCTGCCGTCTTCGCTGTGCGGATAACGATATTAACCGCGCGGGAGATTCCCGCAGCAATTTTCACGGTCTGTCCGGTTTTCGCAGGGATCATATTGAAAAATACAATAAGGACCCCCTGCATTATTTCGTCAGACGTTCTTACTGACAGTTTTTAATGAACCGGCTGTTCCAGACGGTTTTATGCAGGCAGGTTCAAAAGCGGCTGGCCATGTTCAAAGCGGGCGTTTTGCCCGCTTTTCAACAGCAGGCGGGGGCGCCGGGGTTCGGCGGTGTAAACAGGCTATTCCTAGGCGCGTTTTATGGATATGGGTTTGATAACAATCAATGAGCCGCCAAGAAGATCTTGTGAAACGCTCCCGTTGATAATAACTTTATCACCAGAGATTATCCCTTGATCGAAACCGTTAGTGGGTTCAATTTTCGCAATTTGCATACTATGGCCACCATTTTCATTAAAAAGCCCTATTGAAATGTGATCTTGAGCACTTGTTGCTACCATTCCCTTGACTGTCACCGTTGTGCCTCGGTAGGATTCAAAATTGCGGTACAGGGTATCGCCGCCAATGTAGGATGCTGTACTCTGCGTTTTTTTCATCTGCGCTGAATGCGTCCCGGGGGCGGGTTTGCCGCCTTCCTTCTGCAGCTGCTCCTGAAGGTCGGCGACCTGGCTCTTCAGCTTTTCATGGTCCTGCTTCAGGGCTTCGAATTCGGATTTGGATACGCAGCTGGGGAGAAGCAGCAGTGAAGTCAATAACGGCAGTATAAACAGCTTTTTCATTGTTCATGTCCCTTCACTTGCTGGGCATGAGCTTCAGCGGAGGCCGGGAAATTCCTTGATGACAGGTCTGCAGGTAAAGCTACAAGGCAAAACCATGTTTATAACGGCAGGGGATAGACTCGGCAGAAATTGTCCAGGGGCAACCGGCGCGGATTTGCTGTTAAGAAAACAGAGAGTACAGCCAAGCCAGAATTGAGCCGCCAACTGTTAAAGCAATTATACAAATAATTAAGAAGATTGCGAAAACAATGCCTACGCCCAGCTTTATTCCTTTTGCCTCCCTCATCTGAAAGCTGTTGTAAAAGTGTTGATGTATTGATATGCAGGCTATCAACCCTACGACCGGAAGTGCTGTTATCAGAATTATGCCAATCATTATACCAAATATGCTGGGAGAAGCGTTTTTGTATTCGTCTGCAAGACATCTGGCTTCAGCCTGCCGGTCCTTGAAATATTGGGGTGGGGAAGCTGGCAGCGAGTCTATAATGCTTAAAGTCTGATTATTGAAGGGATTACTGTTCGGATTTCGACGCGTACCCGCAGTACGGACATTCGTCATCGTCGTAATCTAAAATGTATCCGCAGGTTGGACATTTGAGCTGCATGAAGTCCATAGTCATAGTTTTTCTCCTAGTAGGGCATATTTTATATAGAAACTCAGGTTTTGGTATAACAGTTTTAATGCGGAAATAGCGGTTTATATGATTTTATAAGCTTTGAAATATACTTATAAGACCTTCTAGTCCGGCTCTTTTTGCTAATTGAGCACGTATCATCGGATCATGATATGAATATATTGTATCCACAATATCTCTTATATTGGAAGCAAATGCCGAATTGGTTCCGTAGGTGCTCTCTGCAATAGATATGCTCATGTAAGGATCAGAGCTTGTGCCTATTCCTCCTAAATACATATAGACCAAAAACGGCGCCGCGGCCTTTTCACCCTGGTCATAAGCCCGGCGGCACCATCTGAAGGCTTCATAATCGTCTTTATATTCGGGTTTGCCCATGTAAACTAAAGCCAGAGCAAGAGAAGCATTTCCGTTCCCCAAGTCAGCCGCTTTTCTAGTTAAGTTTAAACCTGCGCTGTTTCCATTTCTAAATTGTAAGCCGCCCAGTTTGTACAGAGCATCTGTATGATTCTGATCGCAGGCCTGTTTGAACAGCCGCTCGGCCTTGGCTTCATCTTTGCCGACGCCGTCGCCCTCTTCGTACATGCAGCCTAAATCGTACTGCGCCTGGGCGAAGCCCTTTTCAGCGGCCTGTTCAAACCATTTGACGGCGCTCTGCTTGTCCTTGGGGACGCCCGAGCCTTTATAATAGAGCATGCCTATCGTGTATTCGGCCTTGGCGTTTCCCTGCATGGCGCATTTTTTGAACCAGGTGAAGCCCTTGCTCTTATCGACAGGAACGCCGATGCCGTCATAGTACATGTCGCCCAGTTTGAACTGAGCCTGCTCCGAACCTGCGTTTCCGGCCTTCTCCAGCCATTTTAAAGCGTCTGCGCCGCTTTTGGCGACGCCTTCGCCGCTGAGATACATGCAGCCGATATTGAACTGAGCTTCGGTATTATCTTGTTCAGCGGCCTTTTTGTACCATTTCAGAGCAGCCGCCGCGTCCTTGGTTACGCCTCCGCCGGTCCGATAAAGGTCGCCAAGACGCATCTGAGCTTCGGCATTATTCTGCTCGGCAGCTTTTTTATACCACTTGAAGGCGGCGGCCGCGTCCTTGGTCACGCCTCCGCCGGTTCTGTAGAGATCGCCCAGACGCATCTGAGCCTCGGCATTATTCTGCGCGGCGGCCTTTTTGTACCACTTGAAAGCGGCGGCCGCGTCTTTGGCGACGCCTCCGCCGGTCCTATAGAGATCGCCCAGCTGCATCTGGGCTTCAAGGCTGTTGTGCTCGGCGGCCTGTTTGAACCATTTGAAAGCGGAAGCCGCGTCTTTGCTTACGCCTTCGCCCTGAAGGTATATTTCGCCCAGAGCCAGCGAAGCCTGCGTATTGCCATGTTCAGCGGCTTTTTTGTACCATTGCATGGCTTCGTTTGTATCTTTTTCCATGCCGTCGCCGCGGCGGTAAATGTCGCCCAAAGCGGCCTGAGCTGCCGTGTTGTTTTGTTCGGCGGCCTTTTTATACCAGGCAAAGGCTTCGGGCAGATTCTTGTCCGCTCCTTCGCCCCTGTAATACATGGCGCCCAAGGCCGCCTGAGCTTCGGCGCTGCCCTGTTCGGCGGCTTTTTTGTACCATTCCAGAGCGGCGTTCAGGTCTTTCTCCGCGCCTGCTCCTGTATAATACATGTCGGCCAGAGCGGTCTGCGCTTCGGCTCTGCCTTGTTCGGCGGCTTTTTTGTACCATTCCAGAGCGGATTTCAGGTCTTTCTCCGCGCCTTCGCCGTTATATAACATGCGGCCGGCAAGGCTCTGCGCCTCGGCATTGCCCTGCTCGGCGGCCTTTTTATACCACTCCAGAGCGGCTTTCGGGTCTTTCTCCGCGCCTTCGCCGTTAAAATACATATTGCCTAAAGTGAATTGCGCTTCGGCATTGCCCTGCTCGGCGGCCTTTTTGTACCATTCCAGGGCGGCGCTTAGGTCCTTATCTGCGCCTTCGCCCTTATAATATATATCGCCCAGGGTTTTCTGCGCTTCGGCGCAGCCCTGTTCGGCGGATTTTTTATACCAATCCAAAGCGGCGTTCAGATTTTTGTCCGCTCCTTGACCGGTATAGTAGATGTCGCCCAGGCCCTTTTTGGCTGCGGCGCAGTTTTTATCGGCGGACTCTTGATAATATTTTAAAGCTTTGTCAAATTCACCTTTTTCATAGGCGGCCTTGCCCATCTGACAGAGTTCCTCGGGGCTTTCAAAGCAGCCGCCGATGGGCAGCAGAGCGGCGCTGAGAAGGCAGCATACGGCAATGCGCTTGTACTTATTATTTACGAACATGATGCACCTCGGTTTATCTATGGCGAGCGGGAAGTGGTTGTCATCCTGAGCCTTTGGCGAAGGATCTGTATGATTCAGGCATAGATTCTTCGCTGCGCTCAGAATGACAGTGGTAGCGTCATCCTGAGCCTCCGGCGAAGGAACTGTATGGTTCAGGCATAGATTCTTCGCTGCCGCTCAGAATGACAGTAGTTGCGTCATCCTGAGCCTCCGGCGAAGGATCTGTATGATTCGGGCATAGATTCTTCGCTGTCGCTCAGAATGACAGGGAGCGTCGGGAATAGCGGAGAAACCAGGAGATTAGCTCAGGCGCGGCTCCGCTCCGTTTTATCTGATTTCCGGGCAGCGGGAACTTGGCTACAGCAGGTCCTCCCAGCCTTTGATCTTGGGACCTTGCCATTTCCTGACGGTTTTATAAACAGTGCTGGTGGATGCATCATCGATTCTGTATATAACGGATTCACTTTTGTGTAATGAGCAGCCTACACTAACAGCTTTACCAATATAACGCTCACAATTACCGGCCGCACTTCTAAATATTAAAGTATCACCGTCATAGGCCAATACCACATAATCTTTGCCACGATCACTAAAGGCGTTACCGACGATTCCGCAAACCGCTGCGCCATAGCTTTGCGCCCCTTGGCTGAGACAGAAATTTGCGACGCGAACCGTTACATCAAAGTATCTGGATAATGCTTGCTCAGCTGCATAACGGTCTGAATAACCCTCTGATTTATATTTTTGATATCTTAAAAAGAATCGTTTGTCGCAGTTTTCAAACTCAGTATTGATATTAACGCGTTCGCTGCCGACGGCAACATCGGAGTCAACATAGTGTCCGCGGCGTTCTTCCAGCCATTGGGAGGCCTCGCCGCTGCCCAGGTGGGCGGCCTGCTTGATCCATTTTACGGCGGCGTTGCGGTCCTTCTGGCAGCCCAGGCCCTGGGCGTAGTAAGTCCCCAGCCGGTACATGTACTCGGGCTCTTCGGCCAAAGCGGCCAGTTTGGTGTACTTGAAAATCTGATTGGCGTCCTTGCCGACGTGTTTGCCTTTGCGATAGAGTTCGGCCAGCTCTTTGGCGGCGGTGGAGGAACCGTTTTCGGCGGCGCTGTTCATCCATTGTAGATAACGCTGCAGGCGCGCTTTATTGTTTAAGGGTTTGTCCTCTAGAACTACGACATAGGTATCTTTCATTTTTAAGGGATGGTCGCAGAGCAAAAACAGATTGGCTAAGGTCAGTTTGGCGTGACTGCAGCCTCGGCGGGCGGAGGATTCCAGCAGAGCGTAGCCTTTGGGATCTCCTTTGGATACGGCGGCCGCGCCTAGCGTATAGGCGTCAAAGGGCTTTAAGTCGTCGTACAGCGCAGTATTCAGATAAATATCTTTGCTGACGGTCAGTATTTTGGAGCCGGATATTGTTGCTTTTCGCTGGGAATCGCCTGCGGATTTTGTCTTGCTGACGGTTAATTTTTCGTCACTTGACGCATTTTCATCAATATTTGAATGTGCAACTTCTTGATCGGACATCGAGGCTAAAGCTATCTTTGCTTTAGTATAATTTTGCTCGGCGGCCTTTTTGTACCAGTAAACGGCTTTGCTTTGTACGTTATGCTTGTAATAGTAATCGCCCATCCAGAACTGAGCCTTAGCGTATCCTTTTTCCGCGGCGGCTCTCATATAGCCGTAGGCTTCAGATTCAGATTTATCAGCTCCAACCATGAATAAAGCTTCAGGAAAATACCGCTGATATTTTGATGTATCGTAAGGGGGTTCAATAAATATACCGTTATGTCGGTTTGAAGTTTTGGCGCTGTTTTCCGGCGAACCGTCGTTTTGAGCTAAAGCTGGAGCAGAGAGACAGACCGCTCCCAAAAGGCAGCATAGGGCAATGCGCCTGTACCAGTATTTTGCAGACATGATAGACCTCGCTTTGTTTAATAAGGCGTTGTTGTCGGGCGCTTGGGGGCGCTGCAGCGGAAGACATGAGGGCAGTGGAACAAAGGGGAGAGAGGCGGATTCTGGCGGAGCTGCCGCTCAGAATGACAGAGGCTGCGTCATCCTGAGCCTTTGGCGAAGGATCTGCCATGGTTGGGGCATAGATTCTTCGCTGCGCGAAAAATCTTACAGCCGCAATTAATGTTGCGTTCGTTTATTTCTTGATACGTCAGCGGCTGGAGCAAAAATTCCTTCCACGCCGACTCTAATTTCCAGTTGATCATATACATTCAAAGGAAGATAATCTTTTATCATAGATTTGATACCTTCCCATGCATAATTGTGCGCCTTTCTTTGACGCATATATATTCCAATCTCATCAGAAGAACCGTAAATTTCATAACTACTATTAACTTCTTTAATTGTTTCTTTAATTAACTCTTTAAACTCTGTGCTTCCATTTTCATTTGCCATCTGTATGCTCATCCTTTGGTTTGGAGCCGTTCCTATGCCGCCTAAATACATGAGCGCTAAAATGATTTGGGCCTTTTTATCAACAGCTATGCTATCCATTAGTTTTATTATTTTGTAAGGAGAATCACCTTGACTGACGACGTTTTGATAGTCTTTGGCAGCAGTAGCGCCTTGATTGGCCGCTTGGTGAAACCATTTAAATGCTTCCTGGTAGTCTTTGTAATTTGGACCTTCTAATCGAAATTCTTGGTGAGCTAAAGCAATAATTCCAAGACAATATGAGGCTTCGGCGTCGCCCAACTCGGCAGCTCTCTTTAATAAGCTTAAATCTACGCTTTCATTATCAGTATATTTATATCTTTTTAATTGACGTTGACCTAACGAATTCATGGCTATAGCGTCGCCCTGCTCGCAGGCCTGCTTCAATAACTGTTCAGCTAACTCTACGTCTTCTTTGACACCCTCGCCTTTAATATACATGGTGCTTAAAAAGGTTAAAGCATTGGCGAAGCCATTTGCGGCTGCCTTGTTAAAATAATCAACTGCGGCTCCAGGGTCTTTGTCTGTCCCATCTCCCCCCAAATACATTAAGCCTGCCATGTATTCAGCCTCAGCGTTGTTCTGCTCGGCAGCTTTTTTGTACCACTTTAGAGCGGAAGCGTAGTCGTTGACCGCGCTTGCTCTTTTGTAGAAGACATAGGCTGCGTTATCCTTGGGTATATATGCGCCAATATAGTAGATACTGGCAATTCGAATTTGTGCTTCAGGATTATTTTGTTCGGCAGCTTTTTTGTACCACTTAATAGCGGCGGCGAAATCCTTGCCCACGCCTGTGCCTGTGCGGTAGATGTCGCCTATACGCAGCTGTGCCTCGACGTTATTCTGTTCGGCAGCTTTTTTGTACCACTTAATAGCGGCGGCAGCGTCTTTAGTTACGCCTTCGCCTTTTAGGTATATTTCGCCCAGTTTTAGGTATATTTCGCCCAGTGCCAGGGAAGCCTGTGTACTGCCGTGTTCGGCAGCTTTTTTATACCATTTAATAGCGGCGGCAGCGTCTTTAGTTACGCCTTCGCCATTAAGGTATATTTCGCCCAGCGCCATGGAAGCCTGTGTACTGCCGCACTCGGCGGCTTTTTTATACCATTGCATGGCCTCGTTTATATTCTTTTCGAGCCCCTTGCCGCGGCGGTAAATGTCGCCCAAAGCGGTCTGAGCTTCCGTCTTGTTTTGTTCGGCAGCCTTTTTATACCAGGCTAAGGCTTCGGGCAGATTCTTGTCCGTGCCCTCGCCCCTGCAATACATGGAGCCCAAGGCCGCCTGTGCTTCGGCATTTCCGTGCTCTGCGGCCTTTTTATACCATTTCAAAGCGGCGCTTAAGTCCTTATTCGCGCCTTCCCCCTTATAATATAAGTCGCCCAGGGTTTTCTGAGCTTCGACGTAGTCCTTATCGGCGGACAATTCATAATATGATAAGGCATGGGCAAATCTGCCTTTTTCGTAGGCGGTTTTACCCATCTGATAGAGTTCCTCGGGGCTTTTAGATTTGAACCAGAATAACAGCAGAGCCGCTCCCAAAAGGCAGCATAGAGCGATGCACTTGTACCAGTTTTTTGCAGACATGATAGACCTCGTTTGTTTTTAAAGTGTTGCTATCGGGCGTTTGGAGCGCGGCAGAGGAAGAATTGAAGGGGGCGGGGGAGCGAAGGGGAGAGGGGCGGATTCTGGCGGAGCTGTCGCTCAGAATGACAGGGTGAAGCTCATTTATCGTTGAGCAGGTCCTCCCAGCCCTTGATTTTGGGTGGAATGTATTTTTTATCGTCGACTTTGACAACCTGACAGCTGAGATCGGTGGTCATGTCGCCTGAATTCTGAAAGACTTCCTTAAAGGTGACGATAACGGCGTCGCCGAGGTTTGCGTATGTTCTTACACCGTTGCCCAGCATGGTGCTGCCTATATTGGCGTTTGCGTATCCGTCGCTGATCACGGCCCAACCGAAGTTTTCGGTCCCGTAAGACTCAGAACGGTTGTCGATAAAGACGCCGGCCACGCAGTACTGCTTGTACATGGTGGCGGCGAACCGTTCCTTGGGCACTATTACATTGCAGAAGTAGTCGGAGTCGTTCGCATAAGCGTATTTAAAATCCGAGCAGGTCATGGGATTGTATCCGTTGGCCCGTCCGTAAGCGAGGGCGGCTTCAGCCTTGTCGGCTACGGTCATGGGCTTGTAGCTGCCGCGCCGGTCAGCCAGCCAGGTCTGGGCCTCCTTATATTTTGCCTGCGCTGCTTTCTTAATCCATTTGACGGCGGCGGGACGGTCTTTGGGGCAGCCCAGGCCCTGGGCGTAATAGATTCCCAATTTGTACATATAGACGGGCAAGTCGGCTAAAGCGGCCTGCTTGGTGTATTTGAATATCTTATTGACGTCTTTTTGGCCGTTTTGGCCCAAAGCGTACAGATCGGCCAGGTAGCCGGCGGCCTTGGCGGAGTCGGCAGACTGCTTGCCGGAATCGGCGGCCTTGAGCAGGTAAGCTTCGGCTTTGGCGAGGTCCTTGTCAGCGCCGTCTCCCTCCAGATAGATTTTGCCGGCCATGAGAGCGGCGCGCAGGCTGCCGGAGTCGGCGGCCCGGGCGTAAAGCTCGGCCGCTTTGGCCTTGTCCTGGGGTATGCCTTTGCCGAAATAATATATTTCGGCCAGTTTGAACTGGGCGTCGGCGCTGCCCTTTTCCGCCGCTTTGGCAAAGAAGCCGGCGGCCTTGGAAACGTCTTTCTCAACGCCGTTTCCGCTGAAATACATATTGCCGACGGCAATCAGAGCTTCGACGTGGTCCTGCAGCGCCGCTTTTTCATAAAACAGAGCGGCTTTGGCTTTGTCGACGCCTGCGCCCTGCCCCTTGAAATACATTTCGGCCAGTCGGTACTGGCCCTCGGCATTGCCGGCTTCGGCGGCTTTGGTATAGTATTCGAGAGCCTTGGCTGTATCTAATTCTCCGTTAAGGCCGTAACGGGAGATATTGCCCAGCTTCAGCGCCGCTTCACTGTAATTGAGCGCATTGGCAGCTTCGAGCAAATCCACGGCCTTGGCGGCGTTCTTTTCCGTGCCTTCGCCTTTCAGATACATGCAGCCCAAAAGGCACTGAGCTTCGGCGTTGTTCTTTTCCGCCGATTTGGCGTAAAGCTTGGCGGCTTCCTGATATTCGCCCTTTTCATAGGCGGCTTTGCCCATTTGACAGAGCTCTTCAGGACTTTCAAAGCAGCCGCCTATAGGCAGCAGAGCGGCGCCTAAAAGGCAGCATGCGGCGATGCGCTTGAACCGGTGTTTTGCGGACATGATGAACCTCGATTTATTTATGGATAGCTGAGTGAGGAATTGCTGATAATAATTAAAGGTCACATTCTTTTGATGGAGGTCGGATATTTGATCTCTATTTCGCCGTTGCGGCCATTTATTGTGGCAACGCCTGTTACAAGTATTTTATCATCTTCAATAATCTCGTAATTTGCTGCGTCAGCGTAAATAGTAATACTCTTAGTAGTACCTTCTTTTAATATGTGGATTTGAGGTCCGTCAAAATAATTTGAAGTATTGTATACCACGCCTGTTACCGTGACAGTTTTGCCATTATATGATTTATAAAAGTTTCTGTATAATGTATCTATTTCAATTGGAGAATTTGTGTTTGCAGCAGCAACTTGCGCTTTAGGTTTAGGAGGGGCGTTTTTAGCTTGAAGTTTGCTTTTTAATTCTTGGTTTGACTTTTGTAAATCGCCCACTTGTTTCTTCAGCTTTTCATTTTCTTTCTGCAGCTGGCCTTTAAGATTCGTATTTTCTTCTGTTTGTTTCTGCAGTTGGCTTTGCAGATTTGACTGTTCTTCCGCAGCTTTTTGCTGCTGGCTCTGCAATTCCGTCACTTTGCCTTTCAAACTTTCGTTTTCCTGCTTTAAAGCGTCGTATTCGGATTGAGATACGCAGCCGGTCAGAAGCACAGTTAATATGGGCAATAGTAAAAAAGACTTTTTCATAATAAAGAGGGCCTCGCTTTGTTAATAATGCGGTATTACAGTGTCACTCTGAGCCGCAGGCGAAGGCTTGTATGCAGGCATAGGTTCTTCGCTGCCGCTCGGAATGACAGTGTTTGCGTCATCCTGAGCCTTTGGCAAAGGAGCTGCCATGGTTAAGACATAGATTCTTCGCTGCGCTCAGAATGACAAATTAGGCAGGTTAGTTCGTAAGTGGGCAGAGGCTGGCTCAGGCGCGGCTCCGCTCCGTTTGGTCGGACTGCCGGGCCGGCGGGCACAAGGCTAAAGCAGGTCCTCCCAGCCTTTGACCTTGGGGCCGTGCCATTCCCTGACGGTTTTGTATATAGTGCGGGCGGAGTCGTATGAATCAACGATACTGTTGGCAATAGGATTTTTTAATCCGCACGACACGCAAACAGCTTTACCCTTGTATAAGTACAACTTGGCAAAATCTCGAAGCAATAATGTTTCGCCGTCATAGGCCAACACCGCATAGTCTATGCCTTTGTCTGTAAAGGTATTGCCTACAATTCCACAGACCGATGCTGGAATAGCCGCTCCTCTGCTGATGCAGAAATTTGCAGCGCCAACCGTAACTCTGCCGCTATATATCAGCGCTTCCGTAGCTGCAACGCGGTCCGGATAACCTAAGTTTTTCATTCGGTTATATCTTTCATAGAAGCGCTTGTCAACATTGTCAAAAACAGTATATATGTTGACGCGCTCGCTGCCGGCGGCGACTTCGGCGTCAACGTAGTGTCCGCGGCGATCTTCTATCCACTCGGAGGCCTCGCTGCTGCCCAGGTGGGCGGCCTGCTTGACCCATTTCACGGCGGCGGCGTGGTCCTTCTGGCAGCCCAGTCCCTGGGCGTAGTAGGTTCCCAGTCTGTACATGTACTCGGGCTCTTTGGCCAGGGCGGCTATCTTGGTGTATTTAAAAATCTGATTAGCGTCCTTGCCGACGTATTTGCCTTCGCGGTAAAGGTTGGCCAAGGTCTTGGCGGCGGTAGCGCTGCCGTTTTCGGCGGCTGCCGTATATAGATTCAGGTATTCTTTAAAGAGAGAAGCCGCGTCCGCGCCGTCGACGATAAAAGTCATGCTGTCGTCAGGCTTAAGCGGATGGTTCTTCGGGAGCAGGCAGTTCGCCAGCATGATGCAGGCATGATTGCACTTGCGGCGGGCGGCGGATTTCAGCATAGTGTAAGCTCGGTTATCGCCGGTTTTTGCGGCTTCCGCTGCTTTTGAATAAGCGCTGTAGGGCTGCAGAGAATCATATACTGAGCTGTCTGCACTGTAAACTTCCTTCGGGATGTAAAGGTAATCCTTACTGACTGCATATGCTTTATATACCATTGGTCTGTATCTGCCGCATTCGCTGCTGATTTCTGAGAATTGCTGAGGACTGCAGAAATGCATATTATCACTGTCTAAGGATATTAAGTCGACAGAGTCGATTGGCCAGCGATAGTAGGAGTCGTCAGAATACTTATAAACGTAATTATCGGCAAAGGTTACTTTTTCGCTTAACTGTTCAGGTTCCAGCTCGCTGTAAAGGCGGTTGCCGTCGCAGATGAGATCATTGAGACAGGTATATGCATTGCAGTCTAATGAAGCCTTATATTTGTAAAACTTAATAGCTCCTTTGCACCATTCAGTATTATTATCCAATGTTGAAAGCAGATCTTCCGGTCCGACAAATTCGCTGCATTGTATGAATCCGTAGTACGTATAATTATCTGCCTGAGTATATGTAGGACCGATTGCTACATGTTCTTTACTGGGTCCAAATAAACCGGCGCCCAAAGACTGTTTGGCTACATAACCGCAAATATTATAAGGAGGTTTTTTGCCTGAGACTGCTTTATATTCCGACAGATATTGATGCAGGAGAATAATCTTATCGATTATGTCGTTTGTTGCACAAAACCACTTACCGACAAGCGGAAATGCCGCTTTAAGTCTAGGGGCGCGTTCGTTATAGAAATCCTCAGGGATTTTAAATGCTTTCAGCTGATAGATATCATCGTCTGTTAATGCTGATATATCGGAGACTACAAAAAAGCTGCGGGCGCCTGGAGCGTTTATTCCGTTGATATAGGTCTTTTGTTTAGGCTTTTTTGATTCGCTTGAACGAGAACTGCTTCCGTTGTTGAACATGTGGAGGAAATCTCCCAGCAGATCGTCATTGTCTTTAGCCAGAGCCGGTGCGGAAAGACAGGCTGCCCCCAGAGCCAGGCTCAGGGCTAGGTATCTGAAGACGGAACGGGATGAATTAAACATGTATAAACCTCCGGTTGAAAGGGATTGGGATGTGTGGATGCTGATTATGGCTATGTTTTCGGCCTAATCTGCTTATGACTTAAAAGGGTTGTCCACATTTAGCAGAGCAAAGAGCTCGACTATATCGGCAGGGGAGACGCCGCCTCGAGCGCGGCTGAGGTAATGGCGGTAATCGGGACTTGTTCTGAAGTGTTTGCGCTCAAAGTAATCGTATTTGATATAGGCGGCGAAATAGTAATAAATGCCTTTGGGCTCAATGGCCAGAGCCGCTTCGATATATTCTGAAATTTGGTCTATCACATTGCGTGGGGCGACAAAGGCCTTTTTTCCCTTAAGCAGAGTGACGGCGGCATAAAAGTAAAGCTCGGAATCGTCAAAATTATCGGCGATAGCTTTCTCAAAGGCCGCGGCGGCCTGGTCGTACAGTTTAAGCTTCAGACAGCAGAAGGCAATGGATTTGTTAATGCCGGGATTACCGGCGGCGGACTCCTGACTGCCGCGATAGGTCTGCAGGCAGCGCTTAACGGTGGGGAGGGGCAGATCGTTTATGCTGTTAAAGGTCTGAATATAAACGGGGTGCCCGGCCGGACATTCCGTCATGCCGATTTCCAGAGGCCATCCGCAGGACGGACATCTGAGCTGGGCGACTCTAACGCTCATTTTTTCTTCTCCTTCAGCAGATTTCGCATAGCTTTCAGAGAAGTTTTAACGGATTCTAATTCTTGCTTAGCTATAGACAGCTCGACTCTGCTGCCTCCGGTTGTAATAAATGTTAAGCAGTCTTCGATATAGTCTTTGCTTTGGATTAAATTAGTTTTGATGGGGTTTTGTCTTTGCGTTATCTCTATACTGACAATGTCTTTATAAAAGTATTCTTTTGTAGATTCATGAGTGTCGTTGGGAGTTGTCGTTGAATATATGAAACTATATATATGCATAGCTTCATTTGAAAAAAATGTAATGGAAGCGGAGAATCTGTCGGTGCGCAAAACGCCGTCTTTGCCATATTTAGCCTTGCCGGCCCCGTTGATGGTATATCCCTTTAATTCTATGGGCTGTACTGCTTCAACCTCGGTTTCATCTATATCTAACTCGTTCAGCGCTTTGCTTTTAAAATTATTTAAGGGTTTGGCGGCATTATCATCATAGGTTTTATCATCGACTATTAATGGTTTATACATATAATAAACAGCGATTGTAAGAAGCACTGCAAAAATTAAAGCAACACTGGAATCCCGAATTAAAGCTATTGAAAAGATCCAAAGTAAAAAAAATATACCGCAACCGATATTGAATGTGAATTCTCTATTTTTAAAATAATCGTTGCTGATTTTGTAATTAATCATGTGAACGTTTTCCTTAAACTGTTTTTGTAAACATACAAAGCGATTATGCCGTCTGTCGTTGAGTCGGCCGACGGCGTTTTAAACGGAGGCTGATGCGGGTTAAGCGGCTAATGCGTATAATACGGATTCGGCTTGCATAGGATAAATAATAAATCTACCATTAATGACAATCCGATTAAAATAAAGAGAATTCCCATAAAACCGCCGGAAAGTAGCGTCAGAATCCCCGATGCGACGGTACTGCTGAGGTAAATCAAACCGCTGAAGATTTTGCCTTCATAGAATTTATGGGCGCCGATCCAACCGAATATCAAGCATAGGAAAAAAGCGCTCCATTTATCTTTAGGATTACCGACAGGTCTATTGTTTTCGGCGCCTTGCTGATTCAGATTTATAGTCATGTTATAACTCCTTTTCATGACCTATGTCGGGCCGTTCCGACCATATATAAAAATGCTTTCAAGTCAAAACGAATGTGAAAGCGCTGCTCGGAACGGCGGACAATGCACGCTTAAACAAGCCTTTGCTTCATTCGAATCCTCATTTTGCGGGGATTTAAAGAATAAAGGCGCAAGCAGACAGAGGGTCAGTTACTTTGTGGGGGGCTGAGTTTGATGGTGATTTACTGTAGTTTTTTATCTCCTTTTTGCCGGTTGAGGGTATCCGTTGAAAAAGGAGTGGCTAACAAGCTCTACCTTAATAGTCGTTGAATATATTGCTTTTTTTGAGGTGAAAATATACAATTATAGGGTATTATTTAGTAATTTTCTGCTGATTTTGCGGGTGGTTATAAAGGTAGAATTTCTTTGCCGGTTTTGGTCCACTTCAGGAATGTCATGTGATTGACGTTCAGCCTCTTTCCGGCTTCACGAGCGGAGATTTCTCCCCGCTGCCATTCCTCGAAGATAGTGTTGAATTCCTCGGGGATGGCCTTGGCCTTTCTGCCCAGATGGCGGCCTCTGAGTCTGGCGGCTTCTATGCCCTCCCGCTGGCGCTGGCGGATGAAATGTCTTTCGGTTTCCGCCACGTAGGAGAGAAGCTGCAGGAAGATGTCAGAGATGAGAGTACCGGTCAAATCGCGGTTTTGGTCGGTATTGAGGAGCGGCATATCCAGAACTACAATGGATACCTCCTTTTCCTTGGTCAGCAGCCGCTACTGATTGAGTATTTCTTCGTAGTTGCGGCCCAGACGGTCGATGCTTTTGATATAGAGGACGTCGCCCTTGCGGAGCTTTTTCAGCAGCGCGTTGTAAGCGGGGCGATCAAAGCTTTTGCCTGAAATTTTGTCGATATAAATGAACTGCTCATCTATATTTTCTTTGCGCAGGGCGTCTAACTGCCGATCAGTATTCTGATCTCTGGCAGAAACCCTTACATATCCGTAAGTTCTTTGATTTTGCATGTGATTTACTTCCTGTTAAGGTAATCAGCGTTACTATTCTAAACCGACTGCGGAAAAAATATGCAGATCTCGGTTTATGGCGGCAAAGCCCGTCGAATGATCAAAACCGCATTGATTTTGTCGGCCTTGCGTTCTGCGGCAGCGGATCTGGCTGCGCCGCCGTATGCGGCAGCCTCCCTGTCGGCAGAGTATAATCAACAGTAACCTTAGCTCAGGAACGGGATCGCTCAGAGCGTCAAACAGACAATATTAAATCAGACTGCGCTTAATAAAAAGCGCAGAAACAGATACGGGTTATAAAATAAACCGGTCGGACAGCCGAAAATGCTGTCAGGCTGCCGAGAGGAACCGTTTAAGGGAAGCCTTAAACAGACTCCGTTTTCGGCGTTATTAAAACCGGAATAATCAGCGTTATTGTCTGAATATGGGGCGCTTCCGGCGTATGAACAACAGTCTTGAGGCGGGCGGGTCCGAAACGGAGCGGCCTGAGATATAATCCCGGCTTTCCCTTCGCACCTGGCTAATCTATATGATCGCAGTTATTCTGAGGGGTAATAACTAAAGTCGGCAGCGTTCATGAGATCAGCCTCCCGCGAAAAGTACAGTCAGTTAAATAACAGTTGAAATGCAAGAGAGTTTGTTGAAGCTTATGTTCCACACTTCTACATTGGGTTAAAAACTCCTGCCGATTGGCGAAAAACCTTGATTTAAATTTTATTTATCCTGTTTTTATCTTACCGCTTCGGAGTGCGGCGCGGCGAATCTCGCAGTCAGCGAGGCCGACGTGCGGTCAGACTATTTGTATTTGGTCTGAAAATAGTTCTCTTTATATTTAAGGAGGTGTTGTTTGTGCGATTCGCAGCCGTAGGCGTGGGCCAACGAGGTCGGTTTGGTCAGGACGGTTTTAATTACGTACCATCTGTCAGGATCGCCGGCTGAGGCCGAATCGGGATCTCCTAAGCGGAAGGGGCGGCGCTTGGCCTGGCCGAGCATATCGGCCAGAGCTTCGGGACTGCCGTAAGAAAAAGCGCCTAAGCTCTCGCGTCTGCCGTCTCCGTAAAGCAGGAAGGCTTCGCCTTCGCTGACAAACAGGGCGGCGTTCTGCCGAAATTCCTTGACGGCGGAAACCAGATAATTCTGAAGTTCATCCCTGCGCTGCGGATATGCGTAGAGAATAAAACTGTCGTCAGCTTGCGGATCGCCGTCCGGGCAATAGCCCTTTATGAGGTCGTAGTCGAAGAGGATGAGATGCAGGTCGCGTTCCAGCTTCTCTCTGCCGCGGCGGTTTTCCTCGGGAGTATTCTCCGGCCGATAAGCGCCGATTACGCCGAAAGAAGCGTCTTTAGCTTCGCTTTCCATGGCTTTGGCCGAATCTGTTTCCGGATGCGTCAGCAGATCTTCTGCATTGTTTCCCAGCGAGCGGAGGGCCCGGAGATACTCCAGGTTGTCTGCGTACGAGGGACAGAAGGGGCGGATAGGGGAATAGCCGCCGATATTCTCCAGGACGAAATGGAGCTTATTCTTATTCGCACGCTCCTTGGCAAAGCGGCTGCGGCGGTAAAAAGCGGTGTAGAGACTTTGCAGCGTTTCCCGGCTGCCGTCGAAGGCGCCGTAGGTCTCTTTGCCGCCGCCGCTGAAAAAGCGCAGGACTTCGCCGTCATGGATCAGCAGGAAGCGTCTGGGGCCGTATCTGGCATTATAGGCGTTCAGCAGCTTGAATACACTGCTTGTGCAGCAGCTTTCTTCCGGGCTGCCGAATATGAGATATCCGCATTCCGGCAGGGGACCGCCGTTAGCGCCGGAGCCTTCATTTTCCGTCCAGCGGCCGCTGAATTTGGCAAAGCCGAGATGCAGGCGGCGGGCGGCCTCTTTAAGCATGGCCTCCGGTATGGCGGCGTCGGCTAAGTTCGTCTCTTCTCCCTGAGAAAAGGCGGAGATGACGCCTATAGTATTGCCTTGGCTAAAATTATGGCGAACAATATTAAAGTCGGCTTCACTGAGGGAAGAATTGCCGCTGCTGGATATCATGGGAGCCTCCTGCCAACGTAAAAACGGACGCTTTATTAAGGGCTGCCAACAGAATACGTTTGATATAAGCTGCCCGTGCGCTATGACGTTTGCTTCATTAAGTACGGTCTGTTCATGGAAAACGCAAATTTGTTATCTGCCTGTACTGTTTTGATTCTCCGTTTAGCCGCGGGCGCGCGCATCTCAGGATTTTAGGCCAGTAAATGTGTCGCTGCCGTTTGTTTGGCGAAAAAATACAATATTGTTAGCCAATATTGTATAAAGCTGATGAACGGATTATAATTCGCTTATACTATTCTATGTGTATTAAAAAAATCCTGCTGATTATATCATGATATATTCATTCATATGCCCTGTTATTATCTGAAGATATAAGGGATGGATAGAGTTTTGGTTTTAAGGTCCGGAAATACATGGCTGTCGGTTGTCTGGTGAAAAAATACAATATTATTAGCCAATATTGTATAAAGATAATCAATGAATTAAGTTATGCCCGCATAATTCTGCATGTATTAAAAGACTCCTGCCAATTTGGCTAAATACTTGAAAAAGTCGTCTGCTTGTCCCATCTTTTGTCGTTTGTCATCTGGGGCTGCAGTCAGGGGGTTCAGGTCAGAAAATATAGGTATAAACAGCAATTGGCTAAAAAGGTCAAAAATATACAATATTGTTAGCCAATATTGTAAAGAGTTTTTTCTTAATTTATTGTATGCGGGTGTATTCTGCGTTCAGCAGAAAAATCCTGCCGGTTTCGTGCGATTTTTAAAAAATCTGCCTACATGTCCAATATTTAGTAAATTCATTAAAAATATTTTTATATTTCGGGCAATATAAATTATAAAAATGTCGATTCTTAAAATTTGTCAGGGAACGCATGCCCCTGAAGCTTCCCGCCTCCCCGGAATGATTGTTTCACAAGACGTTAGATTTACTCGGCTGAAACCGAGTCGGACTAAACCGAGTAAAAAACGCCCCGCTTTTCGGGCCGCTGTCGGTAAGTAAGCTAAAACAGGCTTTACACAGGTTTTGTTTTGCGCTTAAGCGAGCGTCCGAGCTCCGGATACGGCGAGTCGCGGAGCGAAGTGCAAAACAAACCGACATGGCAAAAACATGCAGAACATGCTTGAAAGATTATTAGCTGCGAACAGAATTGCGAGGTACGGTTCGTATTTCAGACATGCCTTGTCTTTAGGCGTCGATAATTTGACAGCTCGACTGCGGTTTAGCCTTTTTATTCAAAGAGCTGCTGCAGATCGATGAATATCATATTTTCATCCGGTTCGCAGCGGAAGCCGGAGCGGGAGATAAATCCGTACTTGTAGCAATTGAGTCCCGCGTTTTTTACCTGTTCTGTTTCTTCCCGAATCATGGCGGCGGACAGCGGCGCTTTTCGGAATTTTGATTCGTAGAAGATATAGCCCAGCGGGTCCTTGGTTACGACGTCAAATTCTCCGTTTGTTCTCGTTTTCGGATCGTCATAGTAATACTTTCCGATTAAATCGAAGGGAGGTTCAATGCGTCCGGCGCGGTTTTGCCGGATAAGATACTGTCGGCAGACAGACTCAAATATGCAGGGTACGTAATGCGCTTCAAAATCCTCTTTGATATAGCGCTCAAAGAAAACGTCCTCATTCAGAACTGCGCGCTGAGAAAGATAGCGAAATATATAGCGATAGTAGAACAGAGAAAGGTTATCGGCGATGTAGTAACCGCATTTGCGGCGGTTATCGGCGGCGTTGATGGGAGAGCGCTTTTCGACTATTTCCATACGAATCAGTTTTTCCAGTACATCGGCGAGGGTGGGGCTGCTGGATACGTGGGACTGAGAAAGCAGATCGCCGTAGCGGGAAAATCCCCTGGCTAACGACTCGAAGACCTCGTTGGCGTTGGTTATTTTAGATATTTCCGATTTCAGATACATGGGAACTTCGCCGCAAAGCCGGCCTTCCGGAGCAGAGACCAGTTCCTGTATATTTTCTCGGGGTGATAAGTTCGGATCAATCAGCCGGTTATAATAGGGAATGCCTCCGAATACGCTGTAGAGCCGTACTTTATCTTCAGCGGAGAAGGACGGATAAAAGCGGGCGGAATCGTAGTAGTCCATCGGCCTTAGATCGATAGTCAGCGCAATACGGCCGTACAGCGGATTCTCTTTAACAATCAGCGACTTCATGATATCAACATACGATCCGCACAGTACCAGTTTTAAATGACTGCTCTCTTGATATCGGTCTATCAAGGCCTGCAATATGCTGTCTAAGCCCTTAACCGTTTCCCTAAGATAGGGGTACTCGTCCAGCACCAGAACCAGAGGCTCGTTTTCAGCGCGCCGAAACAGGCAATCCAGAGCCGCTTCTATTCCGGCAAAACCGAGAGGCGGCAGCTGATACAGTTCAGAAATGAGCGCGGAGAGGCTCTCTGTATTGTTAGGCTCCGTAGTCTGTTTACATTCGTAGTAGATGCTTTTGAGCTTTTCATTCCGGAGAGACTGCTTGATCAGCTCGCTTTTTCCGACTCTGCGTCTGCCGTATATTAAAGCCGCCTGAAAGCCCTGTTTCCCAAAAAGGCGGCTGAGCTGCTTCAGTTCTTGTTCCCGTCCGTAAAAATTCATTGGCTCGTTCATCTCTGGCTCGATAATTTTCAATATCAAGCAAACAATAGCATATTATTATACAGAATACAAGTCTTACTCGGCTGAAACCGAGTCGGATATGACCGAGTAAAATACTGCGCCGCCTTTCGGGCAGGAGGGGGAGAAATGCATGTCTCTTCATTCTGTTTGAAACTTCAAAAGTTGTATTATCAATAAAATAAAACTGCCCGCATTTACTATGCGAAGCAGTTTGCACATTATGAAAAGCCAGCGTTCTATATGCCTGATAGGCGGCGGGAGGCGACAGGTCCGTCAGGACGGATGATAGGAGTTGGGCTTAAACAGGATGACGACCAAATCTATAAAGCAAAGCAGGCCTACCAGGCCGGTGGATATGAAGGCGGAAAAGAAGCCGCTGCTGCTCAGAATCAAATATAAAGCCCCTAAACCGGTTTTGCCTTCGTAGAACTTAGAGCGCCGAAGACGCCGAGAAAAAGGCATAAGCACAAGGCTATCCATTTATCCTTGGGAGCTGTTTTGCTGATAGTCATGTTGTTGGTTCCTTTCTGATAATATTAGATACGGTACGGGTTCAGATTCTTCGCTCCGCTCAGAATGACAAGGAGGCGGGTTAAGATTCTTCGCTTCGCTCTGATTGACAAGGAGGCGGGTTAAGATTCTTCGCTCCGCTCAGAATGACAAGGCGGCGGGTTAAGATTCTTCGCTTCGCTCTGATTGACAAGGAGGCGGGTTAAGATTCTTCGCTCCGCTTAGAATGACAAGGCGGCGGGTTCAGATTCTTCGCTCCGCTCAGAATGACAAGACTGAAGGTTCAGATTCTTCGCTCCGAATGACGGCGGAAAGCGCTCCGAAGGATTGGAAGAAGGCTCGGAATGGCGGCCGAACTTAGCCTTCGGCTATTTTCTTAACCAAGGCTTCCAGGGACAGCTGTCCGTAGTTGTAAGCGGTTATCACGGTGTGCGCCTGCGGAATATCCTTCATTATGTAGGGACTGGAAAGGGGAACAATGATAGTTTTTCCGCAGACGGCGGGAATTTCCCGAGCCAGCTCCTTTTGGGTGTCGGAAAGCTCGCCGCGGGCGTAAAGGGCCAGAATAATATAATCGAAGGAGGAGACGTCCTGAACCAACTGCTTTAAAGGCGCGCCGAAGGCAGAAGTATGGAAATTAAACTCTTCTGCTTCAATGCCGTATTGAGCCAGAATAGGCTTTATGGAGACCGCTCTGGAGACCTCGCCCAGAGGACTTTGAGGCAGAAGGTCGGGCATGATTACGGCCACGCGCTCTCCCGGAGCAGGCTTTAAGGGGAGCAGCCCTTTGGCGTTGTTCAGTATGGCCGGAGTGCGCTCGGTAATTTCCCGCATGGCGCTTCGGTGGCTGTCGGTATCTCTGATTGTACCCAGAGGCCTGTTGGCCAGCTTGCCGCCCCATTTGGCCAGACGGGCCAGGGATTCGTCCAGACGGGCTTCGCTCAGACGTCCTGTTCTGACGGCTTCAACTATGCCCTGCAGAGCTTCCTTCTGGCGCTCGAAGCTGCCTAAGGCCAGAATTAAATCGGCGCCGGCCTCTATGGAAAGCACCGAGGCTTCGGCAAAGCCCCAGCGATCGGCAATAGCCTGCATTGACAGAGAGTCGGTGACGATGACGCCCTTATAGCCCAGGTCACGGCGCAGCAGATCGGTCAGAATCGCTTTGGAAAGGGTGGCGGGAAGCTGAGGATCGAGAGCGGGGAAGACGATATGAGCGGTCATTATGGCTTCGGCCTCGGCCTCGACAGCGGCCTTGAAGGGGACCAGCTCGGTCTTTTCAAGCTCCTCGCGGCTCGAATTTATGCAGGGCAGAGCCAAGTGGGAGTCGCGGTCGGTGTTGCCGTGACCGGGGAAGTGCTTGACGGTAGGAATGACGCCGCCTTCGCGCAGCCCTTTGAGCGCCTGCACTCCCATTAAAGCGACCTTATCCGAGGTTTCGGCGAAGGAACGCACGCCGATAATGGGATTGTCAGGATTGTTGTTGATATCGATGCAGGGGGCAAAGTCGATATGGACGCCCAAATCCTTCAGTTCCTGGCCCATGATCCTATGGGCTTCATAGACGGCCTTGGGATCGTCGGTATGCCCCAGAGCCATGGCGCCGGGGGAGAGGCTCATTTCCGGGAAGCGGAACCTGTCCACCAGACCGCCTTCCTGGTCAATAGCTATAAACATCTCGGCTTTGGCATTTTTGTGCAGGCTTTCAATAAAGGCCTCGGTCTGGGGGCGGTCCTGCACGTTTTTGGCAAAGAGAATGACGCCGTTCCAGGCGTATTTCCGCAGATGCTCACGGCTTTCTCCGCTCAGGACCGTGCCCGGCACGTCAATCATGATCAGACGGGCGGCTTTATCTTCCAGGCTCATATTTTTATAGTCAAACATCTGTATACGTTCCTTTTATCAATTGTCGGAGTTCGGGGCTGAAGAAGGATTCTGGCTCCGGCTTTATTTCTTTTTAAACTGGAGAATGGTGCGGCTGGATACCTGAATCTTGTCGCCGGGATTGATCTGCCTTTCGCCGCCAGCGGTTACGGAAATGCCGTTGATAAAGGTGGGATTGGTTTCGCTGCGATGCTGCAGGAAATACTTGCCGGCTCGGTTGTTTAAAATACAGTGAGAGCGGCTCACTTCAGGATCGGGCAGAACTATGTCGGAATTGCGGTCGCGTCCCAGAGTATTGCGCTTCTTGGTTAAATCGAAGGTTTTGCCGACCATATCGTGATCGTTGCTCTCGATGATTTCCAGACAGTAAGTATTGAGGACCTCATTGGCGGAGCGTTCTCTGAATCTCAAAACGGTTTCGCCTAAAATTATCAGATCGCCGCTCATCAGGGGCGCTTGTTCGCCGCTTTCCAGAACCAGATCGTTGACTTTGATATCCCTTTGGAAGTTAATTAAATAGAAGCGGCCGCTGGTATAGCGTATCAGAGCCTGGTCGTTGGCTATGCCCGGTTCGCTGACCTCGATATCGTTGGCGCGCAGACCGGGGCTGCCAACTGTCAGAGTGCGCTCTTTGCCCATCTCCGAAGCCAGGAGGGTAATCTCTTTGCCGCGCTGACTGCCGGATTCGTAGACAATGGCGTAGTCGCAGCGGTACTGCCAGGCGAAAGTGGCCGTGCCGAAGCTTTCCGGATTGTATATGGGGACGTCGGGGACGGGGATGTCGTTTTTATCTTTGACCGGTTCCGCCGGTTCCGCAGCCGTTTCGGCGGGGGGAGCGTACTGTCCCTTCATCTGAGGAACCACGCCCCTGACCGGAATTTGTCTCTTAGGCTGAACTGTCTTAATAACCGGAGAGGGCGCCAGTTCAAAGGGAGGCAGATCGTCGAGGGAGCCTTCCTGACCGTCTGAAGCGTCTTCTTCTTCAGACGCTTCGGCGTCTTTTGCGTCCACGTCCTCCTGAGAGGGAGTTTCAGCCTGAATTGCTTTCAGGTTCTCCTGCGTCTTTTCCGAATCTTCTGAAGCCTCGGATTCTGCCTCCGGTTCAGCTTCGGGTTCGTCTGCGTATTCTTCGGCGGCTTCTTCGCCTTCGGACTCGTCATATGAGTATTCCGATACTTCTTCCCGGCTTTCCCCGGACTCATCGGCATGCTCGGCCTCTTCCCGAGCAGCGCCGCCTTCTTCGCTTTCCTCTTCGTCTTCGTCCATTATGAACTCGCCGCGTTCGTTGAAGCTGTAGCCGGCTTCCTCCCAGTCCTCTCTGGTGTAGCCTTCGGCGTCGTAGCCGTCGCGGTCAAAGCCTCCACGGTCGAAGCCCTCGCAGTTGAAGCCGTACCAATCGTAACCTTCGCGATCATAATTGTCGCGGTCAAAGCCTTCGCGATCAAAACCTTCGCGGTCAAAGCCTTCGCAGTCATAGCCCTCGGCATCGTAGCCTTCTTCGTCAAATTCGTTTTCTTCGTAATACTCTTCTTCAGCCGGAGTCTCAGTTTCAGGTTCTCTCGGCTTCTGCGCTTCTGCGCTATGATCGCCGCTTACGCCTTCGGTCTGGGCGCCCTGAGGATATTCCTCCTCGGTTTCCGCTTCTGCTTCAGTTTCAGCGTCGGCGTCTGAAGTATCGTCTTCGCCGTCGGCCTGTTCTTCTTCGTCCTCGTCCATTATAAACTCGCCGCGCTCGTTGAAGCTGTAGCCGGCGGCCTCCCAGTCTTCTCTGGTGTAGCCTTCGGGATCGTAGCCGTCATGATCGAAGCCGCCGCGGTCGAAACCCTCGCAGTCGAAACCGTACCAGTCGTAGCCCTCGCGATCGTAGTTATCGCGGTCGAAGCCCTCTTTGTCATAGCCTTCGCGGTCGAACCCCTCTTTGTCGTATCCCTCACGATCAAAGCCCTCACGATCGAAGCCGTCGCGATCAAAGCCTTCGGCGTTATAGCCTTCGCTGTCATAAGCCTCGGAGTCGAAGGCCTCCGTGTAATCCTCCCGATAATCCTCTTCAGTTTCTTCGTCTGCTTCGTCCGGATACTCTTCGCTGTCTTCCCTGTCGGTATCGCCGCCGTTTTCCTCAAATCGGCCCATGTCGTCTTCCTGAGCTTCGTCCGTTCCTGCCGGGAAAGAATCTGCCTCTGCGGGCTCCGGCTTCTGATTCAGTATGTCTGATCCGGAATTCTCCAGATAACGCATGAGCTCTTCATATGACATGCCGTCGATATCGCTCTCGACGAGCTTGTCGCTGACCATATCGGAACCGCTGTCGGAAGGATTTTGAGCAGCTTTTTGCTGCCAACTGGGAGTATTAGCTGAGTTTTTATCCATAAGAGCCGCTCAATATCTCATTAAAATTTATTTAAGAAATGCGTGCCGCCCCGGTGAGGCAGAACGCATTTTCTCAGATTCGGTTTATGTATTTGCAGTTGAAAGCTGCTGCAGCGGAAGGGGCTGCCCGGGCTTATTCACCGTGTTGAGTCGGGCGGTTGGGCCTGGGAGTTCCGGAGGGACGCCTGCTGCCTGCCGGCCTGGGAGCGCCGGCCGGCCTGGGGGCTCCGGCTGGACGTCGGCTGCCGGCGGGTCTGGGGGCTCCGGCGGGTCTGGGGGCTCCGGCGGGTCTGGGGGCTCCGGCGGGCCTGGGGGCTCCGGCGGGTCTGGGGGCGCCAGCGGGCCTGGGCGAAGCGGCGGGAACGCCTTCCTGAGAGCGGCTTCCCGCGTCGCGGCGGCCGCCGGCAGGCGAGGCGCTGCCGAGATTTTCGGAATTATAGGCCTGTCTGGGAATCACGTTAGGTCTGGGCGCAGGTCGGGGAGCGGACTGCTGGGGGATAAATTCCTCCTCTTCGGGTTCTTCTTCATATTCCTCAGGCTGTTCGTACTGCTGCTGAGCGTATTGCTGCTGAGCGTAACCCTCGCTGCCGCCGCGGCGCCGGTAAATCTGCTGCTGAGCCGGAGGATTGGCGGGAGCGCTGCCGGGATAGCTCTGCTCCTCATACTCTTCCTCGTAGTTCTCTTCATATTCCGGTTCTTCATAGGTCGGCTCATTATAGCCGGCTCTGGCCTGATTGTTTCGTCCGGCATTCTGATACTGTCCGCCCTGCTGCTGGTACTGTCCGCCCTGCTGCTGGTACTGTCCGCCCTGCTGCTGGTACTGTCCGCCCTGCTGCTGGTACTGTCCGCCCTGCTGCTGGTACTGTCCGCCCTG
>JAFTAM010000132.1 GCA_017458675.1 bacterium | reverse complement strand
TTCCAACAGCTCCGCCGCCTTGCAGTCTTCCGTTTCGGCAATGCTTATCAAAAGATGCTCAACTCCGACATAGCCTACTCCTAAATATTCAGCTTCTTTGCGGGCGCGCGTAATCGCCCCTCTTGCTTCCTGGGAAAAAGGATCCTGTTTCATTTAATGCTCTCCGTTTTTATAGTTCACGTATCAGTTGAAGAAGTTATATATATTATAACCAAAATAATTAATTTTAGATAGACGCCGCAAGCCGAAGATTGTTTTATATACGGCTTTTTTTTCGGCGGTTATCGCGGAGCGTTCTTTATTTGCCGAATACCGGCTCTTTTCAGACATTAAAAGCGGGCCGTCCGCCTGCAATTGCCGGCAAGTTCAGCCCTAACAGGCTTATGCCGCCAGGTTCAAAAAGAAAACGGCGCGGCGCGCACTGCCGGTAAATCAAGCAAAAACAAGCTTTAAGCAGACGTGTATTACACAGGTTTTGTTTTGCTCTGAAGCGAGCGTCCGAGCGGAGCGCAGCCGCGGAGCGAAGTGCAAAACCAAACCGGCATAGCGAAAACTGTCGGTAAGTCAAGCAAAAACAGGCTTTTCTGCAGACACGCTTAATAAAGGTTTTCTTTGACGCGTACGCGGAAATTCGAGTATTGCCTCGCGCGGAGCGTCAAGTTATTTGCCGTTTTAGGGAACAATAAATCGATACTCGCGCCCTAATGACTGAAAGCGCCTAAAAATCCGAGCGGGATACTATTGCCGCATGTCGGCAGAGCGCACGCTCATCCTGCCGCGCAATATCGCGGCGCTTCCGCCGTCAGCCTCCCCCAAAAAAATCAGTCAATTTTCCGTAACCGTCAAATCAAAGCCCGGCTCAAACGAATAAACCTCGTTTGCATTTTCTTTGAAGCGTACCCAAACCTTGCCGTTGGCTAAAAACGAAACCACGCCCAAACCATGCTCGGGATGCTTTACGGTGCAGCCGGGAGGATACCGGAGAATCAGCTCTCGCCTCGAAAACGTCTTTAGGGAGCTTGCCGAAGGGCGGCTCTTAGCCGCCGCTCTCTTAGCCGCTCTTATAGGAGCAGCGTTCTTAGGCGCGGTCTCATCGACGCTTCGGCGGCCGGCGGCTTCCGTCAGAGCTGTTTCCGTCTCATTAAAGGACCTGCCCGAGCGCAGCAGAGAGGCTGCCCTATGGGAAAAGGCGTCGCTGTCAGACTGGATATCCAGGCTCTCGAGAGGCATTTCGTACATAAAGCGCGACAGTTCCTGCACTTCATAATTTTGATGATCAAAGCCGAAGGAATCGCCGCGCCTCAAAGCCGCGGTGATATACAGCATATCCTTGGCCCTGGTCAGCCCCACATAGCAGAGACGGCGTTCTTCTTCAACGCATTCGGGGATATCGCGGGAACGGGCGTGAGGCAGAAGCTTTTCAGTCGCTCCCACCAAAAAAACTATAGGAAACTCCAACCCCTTAGAGGTGTGAATGGTCATTAAAATCAGCTTATCGCCAGTTTTTTTATTCAGTTCATCCTGGTCGGAAAGCAGAGCCACATCGTTTAAAAACGCATATAAAGGAGGCTCGTCGGAAGGCGCGCCAAACTGAATCTGCACGGCGTAACGGCGGTCGAATTCCTTGACTACCTGTAAGAGCTCGTCTATATTGTCTCTACGCTCTTCGTCCTCTTCATCGTCTCCGGACAAAAAATTCTCCTTATAACTGCTATTCTGCAAAACCTTCTGCAGCAGCTCATGAAGTTTGCATTCAGGGCTAAGCGCATAATCAGACATTGCGTCCAGCCAGTCAAAAAGGCTTCGGCACTTGGCGGCCAGCTTGGCGGAAACCCCCGCTCTTTCCGCCATGGCCATGGCGTGCATTACCGGCATAGCGTTGTGAGCGGCATAGGCCATAATTTTATTGTAAGTGCTTTCGCCTATACCCGGCGTACAGGCCACAATTCTGCTCAAAGCTACGGAATCGCCCTGGTTGGCCAATATTTTCAGATAGGCCAGAACGTCGCGGACCTCTTTGCGGTCATAGAAACGGTGTCCGCCCACGATCTCATAGCCGATGCCCTCTTCGCGCAGCAGAACCTCCTCGAAGGTTCGCGACTGTATATTGGTGCGGTAAAGAATCGCTATATCGGAATAGCTGTAGCCGCAGCGATTAACCAGCTTTTTGCAGATATCAATGACAAAGCGGGCTTCGCGCCGGCCGTCCTTGGCTATATATATACAGGGATTCAGCCCTTCGGTTTTATTGCTCCAGAGCTTTTTGTCCTTGCGGTCTATATTGTTGCCTACCACTTTGTTGGCCACATCCAGAATCTGCTGAGTGGAACGGTAGTTCTGCTCCAGCTTGACCACCTTGGCCCGGGGAAAATCCTTTTCAAAGCGCAGAATTATAGAAATATCCGCTCCCCGGAAGCCGTAAATGCTCTGATCGTCGTCGCCGACCGAACAGAAATTTTCCTCGGGTCCAATCAGATAGCGCAGCAGCTCATACTGAATAGGATTGACGTCCTGAAATTCATCCACCATGATATAGCGCAGATGGGAGCGGTATTTTTCCCGGACTTCCTCATTGGCGGCGAGCAAATTGACCGTATATAAAAGCAAATCGTCAAAATCCAAAGCGTCGCTGCTCCGCAGACGTTCATTGTAGGCCTGATATATAGGGCGGATAAAACGCTCGCCTTCCAGCAGATCGCTGAGGTCCTCGGGAAGACGCCTGGCGTTTTTATAGCCGCTTATTGAAATCAGCAGATCTTTAGGCTCAAATTTAGCAGAGTCTAAATTCAGTTCCTTGAGAATATCTTTAATTACGGCAATCTGGGCGCGGGTATCGTAAATGGTAAATTTTGCGCTTACGTCCAGGAACTTAGCTTCGCGGCGCAGCCAGCGGGCGCAGACCGAATGAAAGGTGCCCACATTGGCAAAATAGCCCTTGCCGCAGATATTCCCGATGCGTTCAACCATCTCCATGGCCGCCTTATTGGTAAAAGTCACAGCCATAATCTGAGAACGCTTAGCCAGATCGTTTTCCAGAATCCAGGCGATGCGCTTGGTCAGCACCGTAGTCTTGCCGCTGCCCGCTCCGGCCAAAATCAGCAGAGGGCCTTCGGTGGTCGTAACCGCTTCCCGCTGCTGGGGATTCAGATTTTCCAAAATAGATTCGTCTGCCATTTGTCTACCCGCCGACGCCAAAGTTTTTCGGCAGCTCCCGCTTTATTTTCAAGCCGTCCGTAAGCTCAAGGCTCCGCGCCCGTAAAGCCGCCGATTCACCGCCTGCTAAGTTTAGGCCTAATTTCGCGAGTTGTAAAGAGGCGGTAAAGTATTTCCGGCCCCACGCCGAGCCTCAGATTCTTCGTTCAGAATAACAGCGCAGATATCGTTCTGAGCGGCGGGAGAGAAAGCTCTGTCACGCCAAAAGCTTCTGATTCTTCGCATACGCTCAGAATGATGAATTTAAGCCTTGACTTCATGCCCAGCTTAAATGCTACAATAATAAAGTTGGATAAATTTTTAGATTTAGGACGGATTTTATGAAAAAGCTTCTGACAATCGTTTTAGCCGTTATCGCCCTCTTTACTCTGGTAGCCTGCGCCGGTCAAAGCCAGACGCAGAACGCCGCTTCCGACAATAAAGCCGCCGAGCCCGCTCCGCAGGCCGCGCCGGCCGAAAATCCCCCCGCCGAAAAAGCCGCTGAAAGCGGCAAAAAGGCGCCCGTCAAAGCCCTGGTGGTTTATTTTTCCTGGTCAGGCAACACCGAAAGCGTAGCTAAGCACATAGCCGGAGCCGTCGGCGCCGATACCTTCCAAGTAAAAGCCGCCACCGATTACGGCAAAGACTACGACGAGTGCGTCAAAATCGCCAAAGACGAAAAGGAAAAAGACTTCCGCCCCGCTCTGGCCGAGCCCTACAAAGGCAATATCGGCGATTACGACGTCATATTTGTCGGCTACCCCTGCTGGTGGGGCACGATGCCCATGGCCATGTTTACCTTCCTGGAGCAATATCCCGTGGAAGGCAAAAAGGTCGTTCCCTTCACCACCCACGAGGGCAGCAGCTTCGGCTCGAGCCTTCACGACCTCAAAAAACTCTGCCCCAAGGCTGAGATTCTCGAAGGCCTCTCTCTCCGCGGAACCAAAGCCAAGGACTCCGGCGAGGAGATCGACAAATGGCTGAAAGACTTAAACTTACAGTGAACTTTAAAACTCGATAAACCTTCAGAATAAACCTATCTGACGGCTGCAGCCGCGGCCGTAAACCGACATAAGGCTTTCGGAACGCCGAAATTCAACGGCAGACCGAAGGCCTTTTTACTGTGCCCATTCGGCTCCGCCTTATGCCTCGGCCTGCCGTCGGCTCTATCTCCGTTCCACGAACCAGCGGCCTATATTGTTCCCTGTAATAGCCGCGCTTCGCTCAAAAAACAGATAACTCTGACGCCCGCTTATTATCACCGTGTAGCGATCTCCCTGACCGCCGGCTTTTAAGGCGGCGGCCTGGCGAATATCGACAACCCGGTCAATTTCGTATCTGCGGCCGTCCTCCCAGGTTATCTCCCTGGGAAGCATGACGCCGTCCTCTCTGAAATCAGCCTTGACGGCCACATACACCTTCGGCGTTTTAGCCGCGGTCTTCTCCATTGTCGTCCTCCCAATCGCGCAGAAAATTGCTCCGCGCGCTTATCGGAGGCTCCGCCAGCTTATAGCCCTTCCACCTCATCACGCGAAGCTTAAAATCAAGCAGCTCCATAGGAACGCACAGCGCAGCCGCTGCGGGGAAAAACGAATTGCCGGACTTCAGCGCTTCCAAAACGCGGTCGTCCTCGAGCAGATACTCGGCGGCAAACAGGTTGGCGTCTCTCTCTAAGCTGGAGCTGACGTCAAACAGAGCCGCCTCATGAAAGGCGAGCATTTGGGAGCTTTTATGCAGAACAGCGTGCCCCAGCTCATGAGCGGCGATGATCTTCTGCATGATGAGCGGTATATCGCAGTTTACGGTTATGGCAATTATGCGCTTGCTCTTGAGCACGAAGCCCTTAATGGCGTCGGGAGCCGTACCCAGCGGCTGAAGGATGAGCTTAATTCCCATCGCCCCGCACAGCAGAAACGGATCGCTCTCGCGGTAACGCTTTTTCAGCTTTTCTGCGGCTTTGACAATTTCAGCATACAACAAACTATCGCCACTCCTATCGAAAAACGGTCTGAGCTTTCGACCCGGCAAAACACGCTGTCAATACCAGCGAATACTGCGAAACGAACTTTAGGAATCTTTGCGTCCGAATTTGGCCTTAGCTTCTTCCTTGCAGGTAACGTAAGCGGTCATAACCGCCTGAAAAAACGCGTCCTTCTGCTCCTGAGAAAGCTCGCCGCCGGCAAAGAGAGCCGCATTGTCGGCCAGAAGCCGCTCGGCGTCGCGGGCGCCTTTCGCTCCGTAACGCTCGCGGGCTTCCTCTATATAGCTGTCTTTTTCGATATCGGCCGCAGGATCATCGCAATCGCCGTCGGCAAGAAATTTAACCGATACCTTCAGCGCCTTGGCCAGATTTGCCAGCATTACGGGGCGGGGAGTTTTTTCGCCTCTCTCATAGGCCTGGACCGACCGGGGAGACACGCCGACCTCCCGAGCCAGCTGCAGCTGGGACCAGCCGAGCGAAATGCGGGCTTCCTTCACCTTATCGGCAAACGCTTTCATTTCCGGCCCTCTCTCCTTATTCTGAAAATTTAACTTACAAAAGCCCGCCGAACCTCTTGACAAAAAATCAGCTCGGCGTTAAAGTAATTACGAACTTACATGAACTTTACAGAACTATTATAGCTAAAAGTTCGTATTTTATCAAGAGATTTTCCCCTGAAAGCTCTGAAAAGTTCTGATAAGTTCCGGAGGCAGACTGAGATGAGCAGCGAGAGAGCCATCCTGCACAGCGACCTCAATTCCTTTTATGCATCCGTGGAAATTATGCTCAATCCCAGTCTTAAGGGAAAGGCTGTGGCCGTCTGCGGATCCACCGAAACCAGACACGGCATCGTCCTGGCCAAATCCGATCCGGCCAAAAAGGCCGGCGTGAAGACCGGTATGGCCAACTGGGAAGCCAGGCGGCTCTGCAGAAATCTGATTATGGTACCGCCCCAATACGATCAGTACCTTAAATACAGCCGGCTGACCCGCTCCATTTACGAGCGCTATACCGATCTTGTAGAGCCCTTCGGCATGGACGAGTGCTGGCTCGACGTAACCGCCAGCCGAAATCTGGGCGCGCCGGCGGAAATTGCCGAGCAGATTCGCGCCCGCGTCCGGGATGAACTGGGCCTGACCGTCAGCATCGGCGTATCCTTCAATAAAATATTCGCCAAACTGGGCTCGGACATGAAAAAACCGGACGCTGTAACGGAAATCACCCGAGAAAATTTCAGAGAAAAAATCTGGCCGCTCCCCTGCTCCGAGCTGCTTTACTGCGGACCGGCTACTACCCGAAAACTGGCCGTTTACGGTATCCGCACTATAGGCGATTTGGCCGGCGCCAACCCTCTGCTTCTCAAGCAGCTGCTGGGCGTAAACGGCCTGGCGCTGTGGACTTATGCCTGCGGCAGCGATCAGTCCCGAGTCATGCCCAAGGACTTCGTATCTCCGATCAAATCGGTAGGTCACGGCATAACCTGCACAGCCGATCTGGAAAATAACGATATGGTTTTCCGGGTCATGCTCGAGCTCTCCCAAGACGTAGGCCGCAGACTCCGGCTCCACGGTCTCTCCGCCAAAGGCGTGCAGGTATACGTTCGGAGCGGCGACCTCTCCGGCTTTCAGTATCAATGCCGGCTTCCCCTGAAAACTCAGCTTCCGCATGAAATTGCCGCGGCGGGCTTCCGCGTTTTCAAAGAACGCTATCGCTGGTATAAAAAAGTCAGAGCCATATGTATACGCGCCGTCGATCTAACGCCCAAAGACGCCCCTGAGCAGCTGAGCATCTTCGGCAGCGCCGCGCGCCATGAAAAACGGGAACGTATGCAGGACGCCGTAGAAAACATCCGGGCGCGCTTCGGCAGGAAAGCCATAACCTGCGCCGCCCTGCTCGGCGATCTCAAAATGCCCTGCGACGGCCGGGACTCAGTAAAGATGCCCGGACTTATGTACCGATAAAAGCGGCTGAAAAAACATGCGGCGCAGGCGCGCTGCCAGCACTATCAGTAAATTAAGCAAAAACAGGCTTTCAGCATACATGCTTGATCGCCTTAACGAAAACAGGCAGAACAATCTTAAAGATTCTTCGCTGCGCTTTCAATGATAGAAGAAACGTTTACAAGTACTGTTCAGACAAATTCCGGCGTCGTTTTCAGAGAAAGAAAGCCTTAGCTTAAAGACGTCAGCTCTCCCCTCTTAATTCTTCTTCATCAGGCCCACTCCGGCATTCCAGGCCTTGCCGACTTTTTCGCCGATAACATAGTAGCCGTGCTGAAAATTATCAAAGATCAGCGCCTCCAGCTTAGCTGGATCCACTTTGCCGTTTTCGGAGAGCACGCGCTCTTCGACTGCAGTATTGACGATTTTGCCGACAATACAGTAAAAACTCTCCGTATTGACAACCTCGGCGAGCTCGCATTCCATTACAACAGGAAACTCTTCAATGACGGGGGCGTTGACAAACTGGCTTTTTACAGCCGTAAAGCCCGTGCGTTCAAACTTATCCGACATCTTATTGCCGCTGGCAATGCCGAAAAAATCAGCGACTTCCATATGAGCCCTGTCGGCAAGGCTCACGGTAAAGGCCTTCGACTTCAGCAAATTTTGCGTCGTCTTATGCTCATCGTTAATAATGAGCATAATTTTATCGTTGCTGCACATCATTCCCCAGGCAGCGTTCATGACATTAACTTTGCTACGCTTGTCATAGGCGGCGATCATCAGCACGGGCATCGGGAAAACAGCCGGCATAACCCCAAGATTTTTTTTCATAAAAATACCTCTGCTTTATTATCTGACTGCAGTTATTTCTACACAAAGACGGGAATTGCCTTTTTTTCGGGGATATCCGCGTATTGCCGCGGCAGATGCAGACCCGGCTGCAATTATTATTCCACAGACAATAATACATATACATCGGCCTGCAGAGCGCAAAGTCCGAACAAGCTGCCGGGGCGGAACGCTCAATAATATAGCCTCCCGACCTTTCCGAAAGCTTATTATGGCTGAGGGCTTATTATCTATCATTGCGCCCCTGAATCATACTGTCATTTACGGTAAATATAAAACCGCTTTCCCCCGAAAAACCGCGAACCTGTAAAAAGGCATTTTTCTTGTAAAATTAATGTAAAAAGTTTTGTCACGCAGGATTCACGCAGAGAAAAACCGCTATTTGAGCCTTGCCGAAATGTTGTTCAAAATAGTCTGCATTTCGGCTGCGTCAATTCTTCCGTCGTTTTCTAAAGCTTTTAAAATATCTCCTGTCAGGCCTGCGGCTATTTCCAAAAGCTGCAGAGGCGAGACGGAGAAGCTTTGCGCGACGGCCAAAACAGAGCCGATGTCGGTCTTTTTCCGGTTCAGCGCGGCAATGGCCAGAGGGATGATCTTTTTGATGGCTTCCTTTTTAGTCATTGGACCTCCTAAATAATCAAAGTGCAGTTTATCAGGCTGACGTCCGAAAGCCGGCGGCCTGATACCGACAGCTGAGGGACAGAGCCCTTGACGGCCAGAAGCTGACTGTCAAAGGACTGCTGCCGAGGGTCTAAAATGAGCAGCTTATCAGGCCAGCGGCCGATAAGGTAAGAGTCGGCGGCGGTCATGTATTGAATGAACGCCACCTGGAGATTCTTGACGACAGCGTCGTTCACGAAGACGGAGAGCTTGCCGTCGGCGGAAGTAAATATTTTTAGCTTCTCAGCGCCGTGCAGCGAATTTTCAGTAAGACCTCTACTTTGATAAAACTGCAGATTTACGCTCTTAAAGCCGGTGCCGTAGGCAGGTCGGCGGCCTTCGGCAAACAGGGACTGCCAGCTGCGCAGCGGCGCTTTCTGAACAGGTCGATCAAAGGTCGGACGGTGAATGAAGCTGTCTTTGTCAGCCACAATACCGACGTGGGTAATCACTCCGGCGGGAAAATTCCCGTAAGTATTCTTAAACATGACGATGTCGCCGGGCTGCAGGGCGGATAAGCTGGTGATTTTTTCGCCGATTTCAGCGCCTGCAAAAGAATTTGCATAGCTCGGTCCCTGCGGCTCTCCCGGCAGCAGCGAAGCATCGGAAGGATGAGCAGCCGTGCCGACGGGAACGCCGGCCTCGGCAAAGATATTCCGCACGAAGTTGGCGCACTGAGCGCTCTCCCCTTCCTTGAAATATTTGCCCACCCAGGATTCGGCCCGCTGCAGGACTTTATTCATAGCCTCGTTCATACTTTAGTTTTCCTCCTGTCGTAACGCTCCAAAACCCTTTGAGCCAAGGCCTCCAGCTGAACCACTCTGCCTTCCAGCTTGCATTTTTCGCAGGAGAGGCTTTTGCACTGTTCTAAAATGACGTTCTGCTGGTCAGAAATCTTCTGCCAGAGGTCCCTCTCGTTGACCTCGGTTTCCTTCTTGTACTTGATTTTATCGGCATACAGCTTGCCAATGGCTGCCAACAGCGCGCTGATGACGCCGATAATGATATAACTGTAAGAATTTTCTTCCATGATTAACCTCCGTTTGCTCCCCCGGGCAGAGCCGCTCCTAAATTCGAGCAGGGCACGATGCTGAAGATGCGTCCCCTAGTCTGAGTTATGACGACTGCCGTCTCGTACTGCACCGGGGCTCTGCCCAGACAGCGGCCGCCTATATAGGTATAATAAGCGTCGTCCTGAGCGTTGAACCGGACGCTGCCCAGCTTAGCCTGCCGCCGAATATTTTGATTAGTCCTCTTGTTCATGCGCTTAAGCACGCTCCTATCTGAGTTTCCATTTTACTGCTGCTAATAGTATGTTTTACACTTAAAACAGTAAAGTCTTTGTCTTTAAAATAGAATCTGTCTCCTATTCGCAACTGATTGAAAAAGACTGTTTTAAGATTTAAAGATAATTTATTTCTGTTAATCCGTTTAAGGTAAAGACTGCCCAAAGCACGCGCCTCTTCTTTATGCGCCCAAAACGACGCGGTTATGCAATAGCCTTTTTGAGCGCTGCTGACGCCGCCTTCTTCTACTACAATGCGGAAGGATGGATCGTAGTTCAAAGGGCAGCAGTCCAGAGTTATTCCCAAAACCTGAGCCGAGACGCCGTATTCATCAGCATACTCGCCATCAATGAAAATATCGGCGGAAGTCAGCTCTGAAAACTGGTAAATATCAAAGTATTTACTCTCTCGGCTGCGCCCTTTGCGAACAACCATGCGAGCCGTCCGCCAGGAATCTTTTTCGCTCAGCACATCAAGCAGATTTGTTCCGCCGACTGTATCGGCAGGCTGACAGTTTAAAGTCCATCTTGTCGGGATATGATAACCTTTCGGCTGCGTATTCCCAGCCGAGACAACCGATATTTCCGTATCGGTATCCTGCAGCGGATCGAAATCGCGATTCAGCTCCGCTTCGTCGTACTTTATTGATGTGACGGTATCAACATTATTGATATTTTCAACCTGGAACTCTTTAATTTTTCTGGTCAAATGATACCAGGGAAAATATTCAGGGCCGATGTTCTGCCAAACGACAGAACTGTTCTGCGCTCCGCTGGCATTTACAACTTCCCAAGTTTGTGTCCGTCTAGCAAGATAATCATGACCGTAAGGACAATAGAGAATATCATCATTCACAGCGGGGCCGGACACCGTTATAGGTCCTGTACTTGTATAGTTCCAGTAAAAAATACACAAAGTATTTCTATAAATATCTTCTGCTGTATGATTTGAAACTGTTGTTTCTGTATAGTAGTCGTATCCTGATTGATCCGTTATCTTTCTGGCAATCACATCTCTTGATACAAACGCTTCTTCATTGTCGGAACCGAGCGCATATAAATATGAAGTCGTCCCGTGATAGCTGTGTACTGCGTCAGGCTCATATGCATAAGAGCCTGCAGCTCCTAAGGGGTTTTCACCATGGCATGGATGATATATTGTTACTTTTTCGACCGTAGGATTGCTTGTATATGTTTGAACGGTGCGGGTTTCATGTATGTATTCAGCTTTAGGTATATATAAAGCATTGCTCCAATCTGCCTTTTTTAAATTATTGTTTAAATTACCGCCTATTGAAAAAGCCTCTTCATTCTTAAGCCTGCCGACAAGCTGAACGGAAAAATTTTCTTTTTCTCTATCGTAGGCATCTTCGTGAGCAAAGATTTCTCCGGAAGCTTTGGCTTGCAAAAATTCGCTCGGACAAGCCGCTGTCAGATAAGGCAAAACATATCCGCCGTCATGCTGCACCAGATCGGCTCGCAGCCGCGGATGATGTTCCTTTTTAACGTCCATAGGACAGACTTTGCAGAGGCAGACATAACTGTAAAGGTCGGTAAAATCCTTGAAAAGCTCATAGTCCAGAATCTTGCCGTCCAGATTGCGGACCGCGCCCAAACCTGCTGCTCCTCTGATGCAGACCTCGGCTCCGTATTCGGCGGGGTTGGTGCGGAAATCACAGCCCAGCATATCGGTAAAATTTTTGACAAAATAGAAGACCGTCTGATTTCCTTCGTCGGTAGCAAAATGGACGCCGACGCCGGAACCGTTGGAGACGCTTACAGCATCAAGAACGGCGGCAGCGGTCGTTTTCTTAATTTCCTGAGCGTCGATATAAGTTCGGGCCGCCTCGACTGAGAAAAGGTCCTTGCCTTCTATGGCAAAATAGCCCTCATAGATATCCAGAGCGGTGACTTTGCCCGCGTAAGCGACGCCGCAGACGGTCAGCGCAAATTCGGCGAAAGGCTGCTTAAGCGCGGCAGGACAGACGCCGGGAACTTCCATCTTAAAAGTGAAGCCCGCGTTTACTTCTTCGGAAATTTCCGCCGACAGCAGCGGGTAAGCCGTCCCGGAAATATTCAGCTCGGCGCTAATCATAATTCAGGCTCCTTAATTTCTCCGAACCACAGGCCGCTGAAGGAGGTCTGACCGTTTAAACTTCCGGAAAACTGTCCTGTATAAACGCAATTTGCGCGCGCGTTCTTCTCTTTTACGCTGCTCAGATGGCTGCATCCGGCTCGCTGTACCGTAGCCTTGTGACCGGTAGTCAGGTCTAAAAACTTATGGCCGTGTTCGCTGCTGCCGCGATCAACCGTATAATTGACAATCATTGACATAATCTTAACCTCCTAACTTAAAAAGGCGGCCTGAATATCGGTCTGGCCGCCGGACGAACTCAGCGAATGGGAGACGCTTTCAACTTTCCATGAACTGCCTTTATAGGAAAAGATCTTTCCGGCTCGGCAGTTAAAATCGGAGGGTACCGACAGCTCCAAAGTGTGACAGCTGCGGTTATTGGCCCAAAGCAGCGCCGGGCCTAAGCTTTCCAGCTGCGCCTGCGAAACCCAAAGCGTTTCCGACACGGCGTTTTCATCCAGGGCCTGCGGGTTTTCTCCGTTTGTATACACATAATTAAACGGCTGCCGATGCTCCTCAAGATCGCCCGGATCGCTTTCATATAGCCTCACCGTGGCAGTTATATTGTCAACGGCGGGAAAAATCTTCTGCATAGTGGACGTTCCGCCGCTGTCGTAGTAAAACACCCTGGCATACTTGAAAGGGCTGCCTTCATCGGTATCGACGGTATTATGATTCCGCAGAGATACATTGCCTATAGGGCTCTTATCTTCATCGTAAAACTCGACGCGGTAATCCCGCTGCGTATCGTTTATGCCGATATATTCTGCAAAAAGGTAAGGACCGCCGCTTATAGCAAAATAGCCGTTAAACCGAGTAACCTGGTGCGGGGCGGTCAGAGTTACCATAGCCATAGTGTAGGGCTCGATGAAAACGTTGTCAGGATACGAAAAGGCCTTGGTAAAGGGAGAATTGTTCGCGGCGAGCTGAGCCTTAAAGTTCTTAATTTCCAGGTTAACCGTGCTCACTTCTTTGCCGTTGACAACGGAAACCTCGGTATACGCAGGCATATCGACCAGCTTCTGAAAGATCATGGCCGTTTTATACTGCTCAAAATCGAAGCTCTCGTTTACGCTCAGCACGTCTCCTAGACTGTAATGCCCGCTGCCTAAAACTGAGAAGGTTTCTACTGCTCCCGAGGCATTAACTCGCCAATCCAAGGCAAAGGCTTCGGTCACTCTGTTTAAAGCGCTCAGTCCTGTGCCGCTCAGCGTACCTAAACCGCAGCAAGGGCGCGATACGCCGCCGATGCTGACGTTCAGCCTGCCGCCTATTTCAGCCAAAACCGCCGCCGTAGAAGTAACCATATCCGTTCTGTAAGCTGATTCGAGCGGCTGATCGCTGTCGTCTTCAGCCTCTTGAGCTGTTATAGGATCGAGCTCCTTGTCCAGCCGGTAAGAGGCTTGATCGACGCCGTTTATCTGCAATCCCGAAGGCGAGCAGGATACCTGATTGACGACAAAGGGCGGCAGAGAAACGCTGTTGTCGCCCTCTCTCAGGTCAAGGCTTAAAAGCGAGCCGGTATTGAGCTGCTCAAAGAGACTGTCATTCGGCGGCAGCAGGGCGTTCAGTTCCCAGCCGCCGCTGCAGCTCTCCTGCAATTCTATGCTGATACAATCCGAGCCGTTTATTGAAGCCTTAGACATTTTCCGCTCCTGCTGCGCTCAGAATTAAGTTGGCGCTGTCGATTATGGCATGGGCGCGGCTGCCGCGGTTGGCCGCGTCGTTGAAATCGGTTAAGCTGACGTTGGTATATTGGACGCCCAAGTCGCCTTCGTTCTGACAGCTGCGCAGCTGCAGCGCGGCCTTGTACAGCGAGCTGCCGGGAATAGCCTCCCAGCTCAGCGAGCTGATGCGCCCGGTGTAGGTCTGCCCGCTTTTATCGGCAAGCGTCACCAGAACATTGCGGCCCATCCCGGCGCGCTGCAAAGGGACCAAGGCCGCTTTGCTGATATTGTCGGCCTGAAATGTATAGGTACATTCCGGCTTCTCCAGATCGACAATATACTCAGGACCGAAAGCGGCCTTCTGCGCATTGGTCCCCGGCAGAGCCTTCAGGACATTGTAATTGTGCTGGATAGAGCCCGAATCGATGAGCTCCCATTCACAGTAGCTTACGGACATTCCGCGCCTCCTTAAAATAAAATAAGCCTCCCGTAGGAAGCCCAGACGCTGCTCCGGCTCCGATTAACGGCGCAGAGCAAAAAAAAACATCTTGACATAAGGGCCAAGACGTTGTATGTTTATAAACAGAAAGAGCGCTTGCCACGTTAGACGGTGCAAACCCTCTGTCGATTCACTTAAAAAAGTAAACCGCTGCAATTTGGGATATGCGATGGCGGTTTATTTTTTTTGCGTTATCTTATCAATGATATACAGAACGAGTCCCGTAATGGAAACTACGTCTGCGAATATTGCAAGAATCTCTCTTACAGTATTCATCCTGTACGTCCCTCCTTTCATCGGAGTGGAGGGCGCAGCGCAGCTCTGAGCTGCCTGCAGTTCCCGCCCACGCAAAC
>JAFTAM010000131.1 GCA_017458675.1 bacterium | reverse complement strand
GAGGAAATTGTCGCAGATAGTCAATTCCTCCCATGTTTTAATAAGGGCCATTTTTCCCCCCGATATAGAAATATTTACTGTCAGTATTATGCCGTCTGCCGAAATAAAAATCAAGACGAGCAACATCTTTTTGCCACTCCGAGCGCAGCGCAGAATCTATCCGGCAAAGATCCTTCGCCTGACGGCTCAGGATGACAGAGCGGAGCTGTCTCAGGATAACATTTCAGAAACAGCCTTTCCGCTGCAATAGGGCTTAAACTATTCGGGCTGCGGAACAGCAGCGGGACCGTTAATCTGCTCGAGATACTTCGGCTGCTCCTCAGCGGGGATCCTCAGCGCTTCCATAGCCTTTTGGGCTGTCCATCCAAGGTTTTCTATTAAATTGCGGATAGAGGAAAGACGCTCTTCAGCTTTGCCTTTAACAATGCCGCGCTCTTCACCTATAGCTATGCCTTCGTCGAGCTTATCTTCCAGCGCCAGCCTTAATGACATATATTCCCTCCTTAAACCGTCGTGCCGCTTAATACGTTCGACCTCGGAGGCGACATCCTGCGTAAATTCTCCTTCCGCAGCGCTGCCGCTCACATAGGCCAGGAAACTGTCTATATCCTTATCCACGCCGCCGACGGAGCCTTTGGCGTTCAGGAATATTTTGCAGGTCCCGTCGCCCAGCTCAAGGCCTTCGCACTCATGGCAGCGATTGGTAAAGGTGTAAACCTTCCGCCCCAAATTAAAATGGTCAAAGGTGCAGATAAAGATAATATAAGACTTCTTCATGTCTTTATATTTTGCGCCTGTTTTCATTGAATCCAGGTCCACCAGCGATTGGTAATATCTGGTGCGGTTGACCAGCTCCGCGTTATTGCTGTCGGTGGTCTGCATCTCGATGTTAATCATGGTTCCGTCGTCAGTTACCACAAAAAGATCAAGGCGTATGCCTTTTCTGTCAACAGCTAGATCGATGCTTTTCTCCAGCTCGGTATAAGTTAAGCTCTGTATCTTAATATTCAGCAGCTTTTCAATCAGCCGTTTGCACAGGCTTTCGTTCTGCATGACCTTCTGAAAGAGGAAATTGTCGCAGATAGTCAATTCCTCCCACGTTTTAATAAGGGCCATTTTTCCCCCCCAATATAGAAATATTTACTGTCCGTATTATGCCATCTGCCAACATAAAAATCAAGGCAAACAATATCTTTTTGTCATTGAGAGCGCAGAATCTATGGCATCGTGTCGGGTAAAGATCCTTCGCCTCTGGCTCAGGATGACATGAAACTCTTGTCATTTTGAGCGAAGCGAAGAATCTGTCTGGCAAAGATCCTTCGCCTGACGGCTCAGGATGACAGGGTGGAGCCGGCCCGGGAAAATATTAACCTCCCGGCATTCCGAGCGAAGCGAATAATCTTGCGTTTTGACAGGTACAAACGCTCGGTTTTGTCGAACAGCGTACTTCTGCCGCGCCAAAGGCGGCGTGAGCGTCGGCGTTATGGCGGGTTAGGAGCATAAAATGGCCAGATTGGAAGATATAGCCAAAGATATAAGGGTCCGCGGTTTAGACGGAAATAAGGTCGTGAAGATAGTAAGCGCCGAGCGCTGCGGCGGCTCTGCCGTTGAAGTTTTCTTCAGGGACGACCGGGGCAATCTGGGCTCTCGGCTCCTGTACCGCGGCGAAGCCGAACGCCTCGAGATAGTTAAAAACGCGCTGTTCAGCTTTGACGCCGATGGGGAGGACCTGCGTCTGGCTTCCGAGGCTTTCCGCATAAGCCTGGCCCATCTCTTTGACCCTTATCTGGCCGTTCACACTTCCTCCGTTGAAGCCTTGCCCCATCAGATTTCCGCCGTCTATCAGGAGATGATCGACCGTCTGCCGCTGCGCTATGTTCTGGCCGACGATCCCGGCGCAGGCAAGACGGTTATGACCGGACTGCTGATGAAAGAGCTCATTATGCGGGGCGATCTGAAGCGCTGTCTTATCGTATCGCCGGGCAGCCTGTCGGAGCAGTGGCAGGATGAGCTTAAAGATAAATTCGGCATTGTCTTCGATATTCTGACAAACGAGCGCATCGAATCGGCGGCCAGCGGCAACATCTTCAGCGAGATCAACTTCTGCATAGCCCGTCTGGATAAACTGGCCAGGGACGAATCGCTTAAACAAAAGCTGGAAGAGAGCGATTGGGACCTCATTGTTATCGACGAGGCTCACAAGATGTCGGCAACGGTCTGGGGCGGCGAAGTCAAAGAGACCATGCGCTATAAGCTGGGCAAGCTGCTTTCTCATATTACGCGCGATTTTCTGCTGCTGACGGCTACTCCCCATAACGGCAAGGAAGAAGATTTTCAGCTCTTTATGGCCCTGATTGACCCCGACCGCTTTGCGGGGGCGGTCAGGCATAAGGCTTCCGATAAGCCTCTCGACGTCTCCGACGTCATGCGCCGGCTGGTCAAGGAGGATCTGCTCAAATTTGACGGTTCGCCTCTGTTTCCCGAACGCCGGGCCGAGACGGTAAATTACGGTCTGTCCGAGGGCGAGAAAGAACTGTATCAGGCTGTAACCGAGTATGTGCGGGGCGAGTTCAACCGGGCCGAGAATCTGTCCGGCGAGCACCGCAATACGGTGGGCTTTGCTCTGACCGTTCTGCAGCGCCGGCTGGCTTCTTCTCCGGAGGCGATTTATCAGTCGCTCAAGCGCAGGTACGAACGCCTGGAGCGCCGGCTTAAGGATGAGGAACAGGGACGGAGCGAGGCTCCCTACAGCTCGAAGGTCAGCATCTCTTTCGACGGCCGGGACAGAGATTATAACGATTATGACGACTATTCTGCCGAGGAGCTGGAACGCGAGGAAGAGGATGTCGCCGAAAAGGCCTCCGCCGCCCGCACGGTAACGGAGCTGAAAGCCGAACTCGCCTCCCTGAAAGGCTTGGTGAGCATGGCCGATGAGGTCCGCAGAAGCGGCGAGGACCGCAAGTGGGACGAGCTTTCCAGGCTGCTGCTGGACAGACAGTGCATGCTCAATTCTGCAGGCCTGCCGGAAAAGCTGATTATCTTTACGGAGCATCGGGATACGCTGAACTATCTCAGCCGAAAAATAAGCGGTCTGCTGGGCAGCGATAAGGCCGTGATCACTATTCACGGCGGAATGCACCGGAGCGATCGCCGCAGGGTTGAAGCGGCGTTCAAGCAGGACAGGGACGTGCGCATTTTGATCGCCACCGACGCTGCCGGCGAGGGTATCAACCTGCAGTGCGCCCACCTGATGATCAACTATGATCTGCCCTGGAATCCCAACCGCCTGGAGCAGCGCTTCGGGCGCATTCACCGCATCGGCCAGACCGAGGTGTGCCTTCTTTGGAACATAGTCGCCGGAGAAACCCGAGAGGGCATGGTCTTTCAGCGCCTGTTCAGCAAATTGGAGGAGGAACGCAAAGCCCTGGGCGGCAAGGTCTTTGATATTTTAGGCGGCGTAACCTTCGACAATAAGCCCCTGCGCGAACTGCTGATTGAGGCCGTCCGCTGCGGAGACGACGCCGGCGTCCGCAGCCGTTTGTCTGCGGCGGTTGACAGATCGGTCAATACCGAAAAGCTTCGCGAACTGATCGAGGAAAACGCTCTGACGGCCGATTCTATGGACTTGTCCAAAGTAATGGCCGTGCGCGCCGAGATGGAGCGCGCCGAAGCCCGCCGCCTCCAGCCGCATTATATCAAGGCCTTTTTCCTGACGGCTTTCAGACGCTTGGGAGGCCGCTTCCGCCCGCGCGAGGCCAACAGATACGAGCTCACTTTCGTTCCCTCCGATCTCTGCAGATACGGCTCAGTATCCGGAAAGCACGTGCTTGACAGATATGAGCGCATCTGCTTTGAAAAGGCCGAATGCAATATTCCCGGCAAGAGGCAGGCCGAACTCATCTGTCCCGGCCATCCGCTGCTGGAAGCGGTTGTGAAGCTGATACGGGAACGCTTCGGAGAAGTCCTGCGGAAGGGCGCCGTCCTTGTCGATGAAAACGACGGCGGCTTTGAGCCGCGCTTTTTGTGTTATATTGAGGAAAGCCTTAAAGACGGCGTACCTCTTGCCGACGGAAGAATCAATATCATTTCCAGAAGGCTCCGTTTCGCGGAGCTCAAAGAAGACGGCACGGCCGTTAACGCCGGCTATGCTCCTTATCTGGATTACAAGCCTTTGAATAGTTCGGACAGCCCTCTGAGCGAGGACGAAATCAAGGCCGTATATGACTATATCATGACTCAGAGCCGGTTTGCCGACGGCGCAGCGGATCGGGCCAGGGATTATGCGATTGAGAATCTCATTCCCGAGCATCTGGCCGAGGTAAAGGAGCGCCGGTACAAGCTTCTGGATAAAATTGAAAAAGCGGTTGAGAAGCGGCTGAGCGCGGAAATCAGGTATTGGGACAACCGCGCCATTGATCTCAGAAACAAAGATAAGGCCGGCGAGGGCGATCAAAAGCTGAATTCTGACAAAGCCCGCCGCCGGGCCGAGGAGCTGACGGAGCGCAAGAAGAGGCGTTTGGCGGAAATAGAAGCCGAGCGCGAAATTTCATCTCTGCCGCCCAATATTGCCGGCGGAGCGTTGATTATTCCCGGCGGTTTGCTGCGCCGTCTGCTGCATAGGCCCGAACCGGACACTTTTGCCGTAAGCGATCGCAAAGCCGTGGAAACGGCGGCCATGGAGGCCGTGATGAAGATCGAACGCGCTCTGGGTTACATACCCAAAGACGTCAGCGCCGAAAAATGCGGCTGCGACGTGGAATCCGCGGTTCCCCCGGAGCTGCGGGACGGAAGCGGCTGCCTGCGCTTTATCGAAGTCAAAGGGCGCGCCGCCGGAGCGACGACGGTAACCGTTTCAAAAAATGAAATCCTTACCGCGCTGAACTGCCCCGACAGTTTTATTCTGGCCCTTGTAGAGGTGGACGGCCGGAATACGCGGACCGTATATCTCAGGCAGCCCTTTAAAAAAGAGCCGGACCAAGGCGTCTGCAGCATCAATTACAATATTAAAGACCTTTTGCAGAAATCGGAAATATTGTATCAGGAGTGAGGAAGAAAGGACATGACTGTAAGAAAGCTTATTGAGGCGGCCCTGCCGCTGGAGAAAATCAACGCCGAATCGGCCCGGGAGAAGTCGATCCGCCACGGCCATCCCTCCACGCTCCACCTCTGGTGGGCCCGCCGCCCTCTGGCCGCCGCCCGGGCCGTCCTTTGGGCCTCTTTGGTCGACGCTCCCTCGTCTCATCCCGAGCTCTTTCCCACCGAGGAAGATCAGAACCGGGAGCGGCAGCGCCTCTTTAAGATTCTGGAAGATCTGATCGTCTGGGAGAACTCCGACAATCCGGAAGTCCTGGAGCGGGCCAAAGCCGAGATCGTCAAGTCTGTAGGCAGCGAAATGCCGGTCTTTCTCGACCCCTTTGCCGGCGGCGGAGCCATTCCCCTGGAAGCCCAGCGCCTGGGCCTGGAAGCCCACGCCCACGATTTGAACCCGGTGGCGGTCATGATCAACAAGGCGATGATCGAAATTCCCCCGCGCTTTGCCGGCCGGGCCCCGGTCAGTCCCGAGGCCAAGGATATGCTGAACGAGAGCTGGAAAGGCGCCGCCGGTCTGGCCGAAGACGTGCGCTGTTACGGCGAGTGGATGAAACAGGAAGCCTTTAAGCGCATAGGCCGTTTATATCCCAAGGTGAAGCTGCCCGAATCCCAGGGAGGCGGCGAGGCCACCGTCATCGCCTGGATCTGGGCCCGGACCGTAAGATGCCCCAACCCGGCCTGCGGCTGCGAAATGCCGCTGGCCAGCAGCTTCATACTCTCAAAAAAGAAGGGGAAGGAAGTTTGGGTTAAGCCGATTCCGGAAGGCAAGAGCGTAAGGTTTGAGGTTCAAAACGGAATTTGTCCTAAAGAATATGAATCTTTCAAGCAAGGCAAAGGAGCTTTGTTTAAGTGTCCCTGCTGCGGTGAAATTACCTCGGATAAATATGTCAAAGACGAAAGCAGGCAGAAACGTCTCGGCAGCCAGCTTATGGCCGTTGTGGCTGAAGGTTCGGGCGGCCGTCTGTATGTAACGCCGAATGAAAAACATATTAAGGCTGTAAATGTAACTGCTCCTGAGGATTATCCGTCAGGACCGATGCCGGATAATCCCCGCTGGTTCAGTCCTCCGGCCTTTGGCATGACCGATTATGCAGATATCTTTACCCCTCGCCAGTTAACCGCTTTAACCACCTTTTCCGACCTGGCGGCGGAAGCGCAGGCCAAAGCTGAGCAGGACGCCTTAGCGGCCGGCTGGTCCGACGATAAAACTCCTTTGTGCAAGGGCGGCTCCGGCGCTTTGGCCTACGGCCAGGCCATAAGGGTGTATCTGGCCCTGGCCATTGATAAAATAGCTGACTACCATTCTTCTGTTTGCTCATGGCACTCTTCTGGAGAAAAAATTGGTCATACTTTTGGTCGGCAGGCTATTCCCATGGTATGGGATTTTGCCGAGGGTAACCCTTTTTGCACTTCTTCAGGTTGTTTTGACAATATGCTGGAATGGGTTGCTAAATCTTTTAAGCTTTTCCCTGCCTCTACAGCAGGAGAGGCTCGGCAATGCAACGCTCAGAGCGACTGCGGCCTGCGCAATATTGTGGTTTCGACCGATCCGCCCTATTACGACAATATCGGCTATGCGGATTTATCGGACTTTTTCTATGTTTGGCTGCGCCGCAGTCTGAAGGGTATTTATCCGGACCTGTTCCGCACCATGCTGGTTCCCAAGGCAGAGGAGCTGATTGCCACGCCTTACCGCCACGAGGGCAGCAAAGAGAAAGCCAAAGTATTCTTTGAAGAAGGCATGGCCGCCGCCTGCCGGCAGCTCTGTCAGTATGCGAGCGAAGACATCCCGGTAACAATTTACTATGCCTACAAGCAGAGCGAGGCGGACAAGGCAGCGGAAGGGCAGGCCTCTTCGGGCTGGGAAACCATGCTTTCCGCCATAATTAAGGCCGGCTTTGCCATAACCGGAACCTGGCCCATCAGGACGGAAATGTCGTCGCGTTCTACGGCTATGGATACCAACGCTCTGGCCTCGTCCATCGTGCTGGTTTGCCGCAAGCGGCCGCAGCATGCGCCCTCCTGTTCCCGGCGCGCCTTTGTCGCCGAGCTTAAGCGCGAGCTTGGAACGGCCCTGCGCAGGCTGCAGAGCAGCAATATTGCGCCCGTCGATCTGGCCCAGTCGGCCATCGGTCCCGGCATGGGAATCTACTCTAAATACGCTCAGGTGCTGGAAGCGGACGGCACGCCGCTGGACGTGCGCGGCGCTCTGAAGATCATCAATAAGGAGCTCGACCTCTATTTCAACGAGCAGAACTCCGACCTGGACAGCGCCAGCCGCTTCTGCGTGGATTTATATACGCAGATGGCCTTCAACGAAATGCGCTTCGGAGACGCCAACACCCTGGCCACGGCCAAGAACATAACGGTGGCCAACGTGGCCGCGCTGGGCGTCATTTCCTCTCAGAAGGGCTACGTCCGCCTGCTAGAGCGTTCTGAGCTTTCCGCCTCGATAAAGCTGCAGGAGGAATGTATCTGGAAGCTCTGTCAGCAGCTGACTTACCGCTTTGAAAAGGAGGGCATCGAGGGCTGCGCCAAGGCCATCGCCGACATGCACGGCAGCAATGCCGAAAGAGCCAAAGACCTGGCCTACCGTCTTTACACTATAGCCGAGCGCAAAAAATGGACCCAGGAAGCCTACGCCTACAACGTCATGGTGATCTCCTGGCAGGACATCCGCAATCGCGCCGCCGCGCTGGCTTCTTCGTCGGAGCAGGCCACGCTCGAAGGATTTTAAATGGCGGAAGCCGGCTCGCTGTAAGCCGGCTTTCATGCCGTCCTGAGCCGGTTTTTTGTCATCCTGAGCCGATAGGCGAAGGATCTATGTTCGGCAGATCCCTCGCTGCCGCTCAGAAGGACAGGAGCGGCGGAGTTAAGCGTCAGCCTGCGGCCAGTCTGGAAGCTGCGCGAAACATTCCGGAAGTTTCTCAGCGTGATTCCTCAGCAAATCCAGAACATACTTGGCAGTGCAATGATTTTTCTCCATCATATCGCAAATAGCAATTAAGATGCCTTCTTTATGGCATGTGTCATAGCTTAAACCGGTTCTTTCAGATTTACTTTTAGCATAGCTGTCAGAAAAGCCTTTAACATCGCCAATAATGTATCCGTCTTCGTACTGTTCATCCAGTGCAAGCTGCAGAGACATATTGTGAACAGTAACTTCAACGCCGCGACTGTTGGTATACATTTAATTAAACCGCCTTTCCGCTGAATAGGGAATAGTGCTATTCGGGCTGCGGAACAGCAGCGGGATCGTTAATCTTGGCGAGCCATTCAGGATGCTCCTCCGCAGGAATCCCCAGCGCGTCCATAGCCTTTTGGGCTGTCCATCCCATGTTTTTCATTACATTGCGGATAGAGGAAAGACGCGCTTCAGCTTTGCCTATAGCTAGGCCTTCAGCGTAGCCCTTGTCGAACTGTTCTTCCAGCGCCAACTTAAAATACACACTGCACATTTCAGAAACCGCCTTTCCGCTGCAATAGGGTTTAAACTATTCGGGCTGCGGAACAGCAGCGGGATCGTTAATCTGCTCGAGATACTTCGGCTGCTCCTCAGCGGGAATCCCCAGCGCTTCCATAGCCTGCCGGGCTGTCAACCCCATGTTTTTTATTAAATTGCGGATAGCTATAGCCATGCCTTCGGCTATACCTTCAGCTCTGCCTTCGTCGCGCTGTTCTTCCAACGCCAGCCTTAATGACATATATTCCCTCCTTAAACCGTCGTGCCGCTTACTACGTTCGACCTCGGAGGCGACATCATGCGTAAATTCTCCTTCCGCAGTTCTGCCGCTCACATAGGCCAGAAAACTGTCGATATCCTTATCCACTTCGCCGACGGAGCCTTTGGCGTTCAGGAAAATTTTGCAGGTCCCGTCGCCCAGCTCAAGGCCTTCGCACTCATGGCAGCGGTTGGTAAAGGTGTAAACCTTCCGTCCCAAATTAAAATGGTCAAAGGTGCAGATAAAGATAATATAAGACTTCTTCATATCTTTATATTTTGCGCCTGTTTTCATTGAATCCAGGTCCACCAGCGATTGGTAATATCTGGTGCGGTTGACGAGCTCCGCGTTATTGCTGTCGGTGGTCTGCATCTCGATGTTAATCATAGTTCCGTCGTCAGTTACCACAAAAAGGTCAAGGCGTATGCCTTTTCTGTCGACGGCGGGATCGATGCTTTTCTCCAGCTCGGAATAAGTTAAGCTCTGTATCTTAATATTCAGCAGCTTTTCAATCAGCCGTTTGCACAGGCTTTCGTTCTGCATGACCTTCAGAAAGAGGAAATTGTCGCAGATAGTCAATTCCTCCCACGTTTTAATAAGGGCCATTTTTCCCCCCCGATATAGAAATATTTACTGTCCGTATTATGCCGTCTGCCGAAATAAAAATCAAGGCAGGCAATTAGCATTTGTTCCGCTCGGAGAGGGCCGGGGAGCGGCGGACCGCGCCGAATGACAAAATCGGAGCTGTTCGGAATGAAAAAGCAGGCAGGTTGAGAATAATATATATTTGCTGTTTTGTTTAAAACGCAGGATTATGCAAATATCGGGTGTTTGCTGAAATATCAGGAGTAAGAGCCGCCATGACTGAAAATCTTGAGTATGTACGGAAGGGCTTTCGCATACTGCTTCCTATGATGGCAGGATATATTTATAAAGAAATGCACGGAAAGTATGGGGAAAATTGGTGGAATAAGGTTCTGGAGGCTCTGGGCGATAATGGACGGGATCTGCCGCGCCTCGGCAGCAACTATGAACTGGTCGATTATTTGGATATTGCCAACTGCCTGCGTATTATCGACAGACAATGGGCGGAAGTTTTCAGAAGCCGCTTAAACAGAGATCGCCGTTCCTGGGCTACGGAGCTTATGGGGGTCCGCAACACCGAAGCTCATGTCGGCTCCGAGGATTTGAGCCAGGATTACGCCGAGCGGGCTCTGGATACTATGGCTCGTCTCTGCAATGATTTTGATACGGAAGACGCAGATAAAATACGGGCGCTGCTGCGCGAACTGCGCTACGGCAGCAGTCAGGGCTCTATGGCGGCCGTACAGGCGCAGCCGGCGCCTCCGGCGCCGCAGCCTGTTAAAGGCAAAAGCGAGGTGGGCATTCTCACGCGCATGAGCGGTTCTAAGCTTCCCAGCTGGCGCGAAATTATCGAGCCGCACCCGGACGTGGCTCAGGGGCGCTACAAAAACGCCGAATTTGCCGCCAATTTAGGCGAGGTCGCCCAGGGGGGCGGCTCAATGGAATATCTCGATCCGGTGGAATTTTTTGCCCGCACCTACATAACCGAGGGCATCAAGGGGCTGCTGATTCAGGCTGTCAAACGCCTCAACGGCAAGGACGGAGAGCCGGTTCTGCAGCTGAAAACGGCCTTCGGCGGCGGCAAAACTCACAGCCTTCTGGCGCTTTATCATATGGCTAAGGGCGGTCTCTCGCCGGATAAGCTGCCCAATCTGAAGGCGGTGCTCAATGAAGCCGGCTTTGAGAAGCTGCCGAATGCCAAAGTCGCCGTCATTGTCGGCACGGCTATTGATCCCACCGCCAAAAAGCGTCCGGCCCATCTGCCCGGCGCAACCGTCAATACGCTGTGGGGCGATATTGCCTCTCAGCTTGCCTTTGCCGCCAACGATCCCAAGCTTTACGACTATGTCAAGGAAGCGGATAAAAAAGGTATATCTCCCGGCAGCGACGCTTTAAAGGAGCTCTTTGACGCCTGCGGTCCCTGTCTCATCCTTATGGACGAGCTGGTGGCCTATGGCAGAAAAATTTACGGAGTCAGCGGTCTGCCGGCAGGTTCTTTTGAGAATTTTATCTCCTTTGTTCAGGAAATTACCGAAGCGGCCGGGGCCAGCAAAAACAGCCTGGTAGTGGCCTCCATACCCGAATCCGATATCGAAATCGGCGACAAAGGGGGGCGCAAGGTTCTGGAAGCTATCGAGCATACTTTCGGCCGCAAGGAGTCCGTATGGCGTCCCGTCAACGTCAATGAAGGCTTCGAGGTGGTGCGCCGCCGGCTCTTCCTGGACTGCAAAAACCCGGAGGAGCGCGACAGAGTCTGTTCCGCCTTCAGCCGGATGTACAGCGACAATCAGAGCGATTTTCCTATCGACAGCAAAGAGCTTGACTATAAAAACCGCATGATTTCCTGCTATCCCATCCATCCGGAAATATTTGACCGCCTTTACGGAGAGTGGGCGACTATGGAGCGTTTCCAGCGCACCCGCGGCGTTCTCCGCCTTATGGCGGCCGTCATCCATAATCTGTGGATGGCCGGCGACGCCGGAGCCATGATTATGCCCGGTTCTCTGCCCCTCGACATATCCACGGTCAAAGACGAGCTGGTCAGATACCTTCCCGAGAACTGGAACGCCATTATCGATTCCGAGGTTGACGGCAAAAATTCGGCGCCCTACATACTGGACAGGAACAGCCCGCGTTTCGGACAGAGCATGGCCGCCCGGCGCATGGCCAGAACCGTCATGCTGGGCAGCGCTCCCACGGTGCGGTCTCAGAAAATCCGCGGTCTGGAGATCTCCCGCGTGCGTCTGGGCGTCATTCAGCCCGGCGAAAGCATCGCCGATTTCAACGACGCTCTCAATACCCTGAGAGGCAAGCTTTCTTATCTCTATTCCGACCCTTCCGGCAACCGTTTCTGGTACGATACGCGCCCCACGCTGGCCAAAACCGCACAGGATCGCGCTTCGCAGATATCCGAAGTCGATGTGGATTATGAACTGGAAAAAGCTCTGCGCACTCTGAAAAAGGAGGCGCCCTTCGAGCGTCTGCATATCTGTCCGGATTCTTCGAGCGACGTCTCGGACGATCCGAACGTGCGTCTGGTCATTTTAAGGCCGTGCGATACCTATAAAAACTCAAGCGCGGACTGTCCCGCTCTGGTTAAAGCCGGCGACATTCTGAACAACAGGGGTTCATCGCCCCGCGCCTGCAGAAATATGCTGGTCTTTCTCGCTCCCGATCAGACTCTGGTTTCGGATCTCAGGAAGGCTGCCCGCGAGCAGCTGGCCTGGGAATCTATTAAGGACGACAGGGACAGCCTCAATCTCGATTCCGCCCAAAACAGGGAAACCGACCAGAATATTGCCAACTGCAAAAAAGCTGTCAGCCTCAGACTGAATGAGGTCTATCGCTGGCTCTTGGTTCCCGAAGCCGACAAGAGCGGAGATACAAAGACCGTTTCCTGGACGCCGAACCCGCTGGCCGGCAATGACGGCATTATAGCCAAAGCCGCCAAGCAGCTGCTCAGCAGCGAGCAGGTAATAGTGAATTTTGCCCCCGTTTCCCTGAAGCTGGAGCTTGACGGTCTGCTCTGGCGCGACGCCAGCCATATTGAAGTGAAAAGGCTGTGGGATTACCTGACCTCCTACTGCTATCTGCCGCGCTTAGCCAATTTCTCCGTCCTGGAAGCCGCCGTCCGCGAATGCGTTAAGCAAGGCGATTTCTTAGCGATCGCTTCCTCGTTTGACGGCGAGCGCTATGTAAATCTGAGGCGTTGCTGTTCTGTTTCCGCAATAAATCCGGGCGATCTCCTGGTCAAAGCAGAGACTGCCGCCGAGCAGTTTGAGCAGATTGAACGGGAAAGACAGGCGGAGACGGCGCGCCGGGAGCGCCTTTCCGCAGCATATTTGTCCGATACTGACAAAGGCGGTCCGTCAGCCGTCAGCTCTGTCCAGGCAGGCATTTTCGCCGCCGTCACTCAGGAGGAGGAAAAGCCCCGCCGCTTCTTTATGAGCGCCAGACTGGATAATACCAGAATAGGAAAGGATTTGCAGAAGTATCTGGACGAGGTCATAACCCATCTCGAAGATGTCGATAACTGCAAAGTGGAGCTTACTCTCGAGGTAAACGCTCAGGCGGAAAACGGCTTCCCGCCGGACGTCGTCCGCGCCGTATCCGAAAATTGCAGGACGTGCAATGTCGACGACTTCAGCTTTGACAAATAACCGCTCTGCCGTCTGCGCCCCGCTGTAAAAGCAAAGATCCTTCGCCTTACGGCTCAGGATGACATTAAACTCCTGTCATTCTGAGCGCAGCGAAGAATCTTATCCCGATATAATAGGAAAATCTCCGCCGCTCTGGTATTTGTGAAGCTTCAAAATATAGCAAAACGGAAATGCAGGTTTAATTATGTCTGCGCTATTGAAAAGATTGTTTCAGGTTAAAGAGATCGGCCGGCTGCGCCGGGAGTCGGAGGGCGGACAGAGCAATTCACTGAAGCGCACTCTGAAGGTAAGGGACCTGGTCGGCATAGGTCTGGGCGGCGTAATCGGCTCGGGCATTTTTGTCACGGCCGGCATGGCGGCGGTCGGGGGAGCGGGGGGACTGGCTGCCGGTCCCTCGGTTATGCTGTCATTTATTCTGGTGGCCGCGGCCTGCATGTTCTGCGTTCTGTGCTATGCGGAATTCTCGTCGATAGTGCCGGCGGCGGGCAGCGCTTACACCTATGCCTACGCTTCGCTGGGCGAGGGCGCGGCCTGGTTTATCGGCCTCAACCTGGTTTTAGAGTATGCGGTGGCCAACGCGGCGGTGGCCATTTCCTGGGCCGGATACCTCTCGGCTGTCTGTGAGGGCTTAGGGCTGCATATACCGGATTATCTGCTTAACGGCTATTTTGCGGCCTCTCCTGAGCTGGCTGCAGCCGCTCCGAAAATACTGGGCATTCCGCTGCTCATCAACCTGCCGGCCCTTTTGATCAATCTGGTCATTGCCGCCATTCTGATCCGCGGCATCCGTCAGTCCTCGACGCTCAACAATTTTATGGTGATCTTTAAAATCGCCGTCATTCTGTTCCTGATCTGCGCCGGGGCCTGCTATGTCAATCCCGACAACTGGCAGCCCTTTTTCCCGAACGGTCTGGCAGGAGTGCAGGCCGGCGCGGCAATCGTCTTCTTTTCCTATATCGGCTTTGATTCCATAACCACGGTAGCGGAGGAGGCGGAAAATCCCAACCGAGATTTGCCCCGCGGCATGATCTGGACCATGATCATTGCGGCGGTCCTCTATTTCGGCGTGGCCGCAGTTATGACCGGCATGGTTTCCTATACTCAGCTCGACACGGTCAAGCCCATGGCCACCGCCTTCCGTCTGGTCAACGCTCCCTGGGCGGCCATGGTCATCTCCGTCGGCGCTCTGGCAGCCATGACGGCGGTTTTATTTGTTTTTTTGATCGGCCAGCCCCGCATCTTCTTTGTGATGTCCCGCGACGGTCTTCTTCCGGAGGTCTTTTCCAAAGTCCACGAGAAGTACCGCACTCCCTATATGTCCACCATTATAACCGCCGCGGCCGTGGCTCTGGCCTCAGGTCTTCTGGACATAAGCGCCCTGGTGCAGCTCTGCAATATCGGCACTTTCTTCATTTTTATCACCGTATGCGTCGGCGTTATGATTCTGCGCCGCACCAAGCCCGAGCTCGAAAGGCCTTTCAAAACGCCTTTCATGCCTTATGTGCCGATTGCGGGAATTTTATTCAGCCTCTTTCTCTGCGCCGGCCTTTCTCTGCAGACCTGGATCAATTACGCTCTCTGGCTCCTGGCGGGCGCTCTCTTTTACGTTTTTTACAGCTATAAGCACAGCAGAATCGAGGCAGACGGGCCGCAGTAAAAAAAATTGCCTCTTTTTTGGCTTCGCCCCCTTGACGTTTGTTTGGTTATGAGTAAAATAAACTGCGTCGCGTGGAGCGATGGCCGAGAGGTTAAAGGCGCACGCCTGCTAAGCGTGAGGGTCCAAAAGGCCCACCTGGGTTCGAATCCCAGTCACTCCGCCATGAAGAAAAACCGTGATTTTTTTTCAAATCACGGTTTTTTTTCATGGCAATGAAGTCGCCCTCTGTGAGGGCTAATGAAGCAGAATGAAGACGCTTCGCTAATGAAGGAATGAATGAGAGAAATGAGATCGGGCGACTTC
>JAFTAM010000130.1 GCA_017458675.1 bacterium | reverse complement strand
TTCTTTCAGTTTGGGGTATTTCAGGTCCTTATAAATTAAGGTTTTGCTGACCAGATTGGTATTTTCCAGAACCGGAGCGGTGTATTCGGGCACGACGGCAGTAATTTCCGCCTTGGGAGCGGCTTGGCGCAGCGCCCGCAGAAACGGAGTGGAAACGATGAGATCGCCGATATGGTCGGTGCGGATTACGGCGATGCTTTTGGCTTCTTTGATAGGTATGCTGTCCATAAAGCCCTTATAACATGCCCATGGCTTCCTTCATGCCGGCGACATAATGGTATTGCCAGACAATTTCCCGGGCCAGTTTGCAGTTCTCGGCCAGAGAATCGAGCCATTTGAGAATAAATGACATATGGCTGAGGAATGAATGAACCATAAAGGAAAGGGGATTCATGCCCATCTGCAGGCTTATGCGCAGATCGTGATATTTGCGGTAAAAGCGCACCGTCGAATGGCCGGCCAGGCGCATGCGTCCTTTCTGCTCCTCAAAGGTCACCGGATGCCAGTGATAATTGATGGCCTTGGGCAGATAGTGAATTTTCAAGCCAGTCTTTAAGAGACGGTAGCCCAGCTCCAGATCCTCATGGCCGTACCCCTGGAATGCGGTATCGAAACAGCCGACCTGCTGAAGAATGGCTTTGGGCACGGAAGCGTTGCCGGTTAAAAAGTAGTGCCAGGGCAGATAGCGGCGGTTGGGACTGTGGCGGGAATGGGAAGCCGGGTCTTGGGAAAAGAGGCGGTATTCTTCAAGAGAGTTTACCTGAACTTCGTTGCCGACGGCGGCGCTGCCGGGGTGGGCCTGATGGGCGCGCAGATGGGTGGCCAGCAGGTTGGGATCGGCCAGAATATCGGCGTCGGTGAAGAGAACGAGCCAGCCTCGGGCGTTTTCTATACCGCGGTTTCGGGCTCCTGAGCGTCCCAGATTGGGACCGGGCAGCCAGCGGATTACGGGACTTTCCAGGCTCTCCACAAATTCGGCGGTTCCGTCGGTTGAGCCGGAGTCGCAGAGCAGAATCTCATAATTGTCCGGATGAACGGTCTGGTTGAGCAGAGTGGGCAGGACCTCTCTCAAAGTCTCCAAGCGGTTATAGGTGGGAATTACTACGCTGATTTCTATCGACATATTCTTTGCACGCCTCTTTCAATTTCTCGGTAAAATTTATATTATCGGCCCGGTTTCCCTGCCTGACGATGACTTTATACTCGCTTTGCCAGGGATGCCAGCGGTTCAGGCAGTTTTCCAGGTTTTTCTCAGGGAAGATCACGGCTGAAGGGGTTTTGACGGCCGCAGCCGCGTGCGCCGCTCCGCCGTCGGGAGTTATCAGGAAGGAGGCCTGCTGCAGGAAGGCCGCAAATTCGTGAAGCTCGCCGCTGCAGAAGAGGGGAAGCGGATCAGGGACGTTTGAAAACGCCTGCAGAGAGCGAGTGAAAATTTGGGCCCAGCCTCGGTCGGGCGGCGCGCAGCTGAAGACAAAGGGCATATTTTTCGACTGCAAAAAGCGGCATAGTTCTTCGATGGGCTGCAGGTACTCTTTCAAAAGCTCTTTAGCCTCCGCTTCGGACAGCGTCAGCTCCTGCAGGTCCTGTCTGAGCCTGTCTATTTCCGGATTCCAGCGGGGCATGAGCTGGATGGCGGCAGGATGGGCGATCCGCTCGGCTTCAGCCTTGATTCCCGCTCCTTCGGCGCTCTGCTCGGCCAGCAGGCGGATGTTTTTTTCCGCTTCGAGCTCAAGAGCGCCGCTTATCTGCAGCTCAGCCGCTCCCGCCGCTTCCGGTCTGGGCAGTCCCAGACGGTCCAGGAGCAGAAAGAAGCGTTCGACTTCATGTATTTTCTGCGGCTTCCGGGGATTATTGTCAAAAAAAACCCTTTCGCTGAGCTGATAAAGGAGGGCCAGCGATTTCAGAGGCTGGCTCAACCCGGGAAAAAAGCCGATGCGCAGGGATTTGCGGAAGCGTCCCACCGCCCTGAGGGCATATCCCTTTTCGGTAAAGCAGAGGATGATTTCCGGATCGATCTCCTTCAGAACTGCGCTGATCTGCAGCGCGCCTTCTTTGTGATTGCCCGTGTTTATAACTTTTGTCGGGCAGAGGTCATAAAAGACGGGCGCTCCCAGAGGACTGCCCAGAACTGTTATCTGCGCCTGCGGACAGCTTTTTATCAAATGCTTAACGGCAGGCTGGGCCAGCAGACTGTCTCCCAAACCGTCCAGACGTATCACCGCGATATTTTTGGCGTTTTTTACAATATTTTCGTATTTGCTGTATTCAGCTTCTGCAGACATGTATAATAATTACCGTTCTAGAAGGTTATTTTGTAAAATATGCATTATAATAGTTTATTTCTGCAGCTATTGCAAACCGGAGGAAAATAATTATGCAGGCAAATCTTACCCGCGCGCAGGCCCTGGAACTTCTGCGCCGTTATAATAAAGACGCTTTCCATATTCAGCACGCTCTTACTGTAGAGGCGGTCATGCGCTGGTACGCCGAAAAGCTGGGTTTTGGCGAGGAAGCCGACTACTGGGCGGAGGTCGGTCTGCTCCACGATATCGATTTTGAGCTCTTCCCCGAACAGCACTGTCAGAAGGCCCCCGAAATTTTGCGCGAAGCCGGAGCGGGCGAAGATATGATCTATTCGATCTGCTCCCACGGCTATGGCTCCTGCAGCGACAAAGAGCCCAAACATTTAATGGAAAAGGTCCTCTTTGCCGTCGACGAGCTCACCGGCTTAATCGGAGCCGCCGCTTTAATGCGCCCCTCCAAAAGCGTCTGCGATATGGAAGTTTCCAGCCTGAAAAAGAAGTTCAAGGACAAGAGGTTCGCCGCCGGCTGCTCCCGCGACGTCATCAAGCGCGGCGCAGAAATGCTTGAATGGGATATAAACGACCTCTTTGCCCAAACTATAGAGGCCATGCGCGCCTCCGAAGCCGCCATTGCCGCCGCCATGGAGAAGATGTAAAGCATCCCTGCGCCAGTCGGCGCAGTTTAGTCGTGTCATCCTGAGCCTGAGGCCGTGTCATCCTGAGCCTGAAGTCTTGTCATCCTGAGCCTACGGCGAAGGATCTTTGTATTCAAGGGGCATAGATTCTTCGCTGCGCTCAGAATGACATATATAAAGGGAAGGCTGTATGAAACTGCCGGAATATCTGGAATGCCGCCGCGCTTCGGCAGCTCCCAAACTGCTGCGCACCTACATAGTCAAAAAGTCGGTATCGCTGCAGGCCTTCAAATTTGAGGCTAATCTCAAAAATGCGGTTTACCGTGACTGGAGCGCCGTACAGACCAACAATTCCGGAGCGGAAAAGTTTCTGGTCTATTTCGCCATCGTGCTTTCTTTAATGCGCTATTCCCGTCAGGCGCAATATTCGGAAAGCATCAGCAGCTCAAAGAAATACGGCGCTTTAATCCTGGACAACCCCTTCGGCGCCGTCTCTTCAGGCCACGTCTTAAAGCCCATGTTCGACATGGCCAGGTATTTTAAGGTGCAGCTCATTTGTCTTTCCGACATCACCAAGAGCGACGTCGTTACCAACTTTGATAAGGTGATCAAGGCCGTGGTCAAGAATCTGCCCTCTTCGTCCATGGAAAAACTGGCCTTATACGCCGAAGGCGAAGCCGGCTTGGAGGAGCTGGAGCACGGTTACTATCAAAAGGAGCTGCTGTGAGAGTATTTTGCCCTTGCCGCCGGAAGGAGCGGGGCGCGTCCGGTTTTTTGGGTTTGCATTGTCGATTATTTGGCGATTTAAAATGACTCGATAAGTGAGTCGATAAATGGATCTATAAATGAATCGAGAAATGAGTCGATAAATGAATTGATAATATTTTACAGTTTTATTTGAAAAGGCTGAATCTGTGGAAAAAAGAGAATCTGATACAATTGAATTTAAAAAAAGTACGAGCGAGCTGAAAGAAGGAGTGATCTCTTTAGCCTCAATGTTAAATAAGAACGGATGGGGCATACTGTATTTCGGCGTTAAGAATGACGGCACTGTTGTAGGTCAGCAAATAGGCAAATATACTACTTCAGATATCTCTAAAGCAATAAAGATGTATTTAAAACCGAGAGTTTCCCCGGATATAAAGCTGCTCACGGAAGATAATAAGGAAATTATAAAAATTACAGTGAGAGGCGAAGACAGTCCTTATTCTGCATATGACAGATATTATATCCGTTCGGATGATGAAGACCTGATCATGACTGCGCAGCAGCTGGAAATATTTTTTATAGACAAGAATTATGATTATTCAAAATGGGAAAACGGGGATTCCGGCGCCGGCCTTGATGCTGTTGACGAGGAGCTTCTGATTCGGTATATCCAAAAAGGCAATGACTGCGGCCGTATAAGCTTTGTGTATAAAGATGCGGCTTCTGCGCTTAGAAGGTTAAAGCTGTTAAACGGAGAGGAGCGCCTTAACAATGCAGGTTATTATTTATTCTCTAATCAAAAGCCGCTGCTTTTAAAGCTCGCCACTTATCCCACCGATGAACGAATTTCATTCAGTGATATGAAGCAGTTTCGAGGGAATATTTTTGAATGTATTGATGAAGCTGTAAAGTATGTTACAAATAATATACGCTGGAGTGCAAAAATAGTCGGTATGGAGAGAAAAGAGGTCCCTGAGATTCCTCTTGAGGCTTTCAGAGAGATTATTCTTAACAGCTTTGCGCATATGAGGGTCAATGATGTATCGTCAAATGAAATATACATCACTCCTTCGAGGGTACATATCTATAATCCGGGTTCGCTGGTTCCGGGGACAAGTCCGGAAATGTTTGCAAATAGAGAACAAGGTTCCATGATACGCAATCCTCTCATTGCGACAGTTTTGTACTGCGACAGATCTATAGATGCCTTCGGAACCGGATTTGAAAGAGTATTTAAGATGTGCAAAAGCACTGAATACAGATATCTTAATAATCAGTTCGGTTTTGCTTTTGAATTTTTGAGGACAAGTTTTGACTCATGTGACGAGTCTAAAATTGGGCTGATAAATGATAATGAGTCGATAAATGAATCGATAAGTGAAAATGGGTCGATAATTAAACCGATAAGTGACTCGATAAATACGCTGACGAAGAATGAACGCAGAATTTTTGATATCATCAAATCGGGCCGTAAGCTGACCAGAGATGAAATAGCTTTGGAAATTGGCAAATCAAAAAGTACGGTTCAAAGATGCATTAAAAAACTGCTTGAGGGAGGCTTCATTAAACGTGTCGGTTCTAATAAGAGCGGATATTGGGCTGTTATGTAATTATTGATATAACCGAACGCGGCGTCGTTTGCTGTGAGAGTATTTTGCCATAGCCGCCGGATGGCGCGGGGCACAGATTCTTCGCTGCGCTCTGAATGACAAAGCGGAGGCCCGGAATGAAATGATCTGGTTCCGGAAAGATACTTAGGCCGTGTCATCCTGAGCCTCGGGCGAAGGATCTTTGTATTTGATGGGCATAGATTCTTCGCTGCGCTCAGAATGACAAAGTGGAGGCCCGGAGTTACAAGGGGGCGGCTCGGGAGCTTTTTGCTGAAATATCTTCAATCGGCCTTAACAAACCGTCCCGGCGGGCGGATTATATAAGCAAGCGCTAAAGTAAAAATCCCTGTTGAGAGAGGCAGAGGCCATGACCGAAAAACAATCGCTCTTCTGCGCTAAGCGCGCCGAAAAATACGAAGCGTATGCCGGCAGAACCGATCTGAAAGAAGCCGCAATACCGGACGGCGTAACTTCTGTCGGTTTGTATGCCTTTAAGGGCTGCAGTAATCTTACAAGCGTTGTTATTCCTGACAGCGTTGTACGTATCAAAAGCGAGGCTTTTGCTGAATGCGGAAGCTTAAAGAGTATCGTTATTCCCGAAAGCGTTACATTTATTGCGGATGGAGCTTTCAGCGGCTGCAGCGGCCTGACGAGCGTTTCGCTTCCTGCCGGGGTTAAAGTTTTCATCGGGGACGATGCCTTCAGCGGCTGCGTCAGTCTTACAGATGTCGTTATTCCTGCAGGTACAATATGTATAGGCGCCGGAGCCTTCAGCGGCTGCGTCGGATTAAGGGACATAGCGCTTCCTGACAGCATCGTTTGTATCGCCGAGTGCGCTTTTCATGACTGCACCGGCTTAAAGAGCATTGTGATTCCTGACGGCGCTAAATCTATCGGAAATAATGCCTTTTACGGCTGCAGCGGCTTGACAGACCTGAGGCTGCCTGACAGCGTTGAGTCTGTCGGTTACTCTGCCTTCAGCGGCTGCACCGGCTTAAAGAGCATAGTGATTCCTGCCGGCGTTAAGAGTATCGAAGCTTGGACTTTTAAAAACTGCGGCGCTTTGCAGAAGGTTGTTCTGCCCGAGGGAATCGAGCGCATTAAAAGTTCTGCCTTTGAGGGCTGCGGCAGTTTAACGGAGCTTGCGCTGCCCGACAGCGTTGATTTAATAGAAGAATGCGCGTTTCAATGGTGCAATTCTTTAAAAAGCATTAGCTTCAGAAATAAATGTTATACAGATTTCAGGATTTTTAACGAGGCGGTGTATAAGAGCGGAATCAGCAAAACTCCGTGTATTTGGACTAAATATGAGGAAGAGCCGTTTTGTGCCGATTATGCCTGGCAAAGCGGATGCTGCACCGGCGGCGTATTTAAATCCGCGGTTATCCCCGACGGAGCCGCTTCTGTCGGGCCGTACGCCTTCAGCGGCTGCAGCGGCCTGATAAACATTGTAATTCCAAGCAGCGTTAAGTATATCGATTATTTTGCTTTCGAAGGCTGCAGCGGATTGACAGGCATTGCCCTTCCCGGCGTTGAGACTGTCGGCTTCCGCGCCTTCAAAGGCTGCAGCGCCCTGACAGGCGCGGTCCTCTCAGACTGTTTAACTTCTGTCGGGGAAGAGGCTTTCAGCGGCTGCAGCTCCCTGACGGGTATTAATATCCCTTCCGGCGTTCATTCAATCGGAAGAGCTGCTTTTGAAAACTGCAGCGGTCTAACTGGCATAAAAATTTCCGAGGGTGTAAAAGATATCGGCTATGAAACCTTTAAGGGCTGCAGCGGCCTGACGGATATCGTGCTTCCCGAAGGTTTAATTTCTGTAGGGATAGACGCTTTTCACGGCTGCGTCAGTCTCAGGAATATCGTCATTCCTGACAGCGTTGAATCTATAGGCGAAGGCGCATTCATGTGGTGCAATAATGTGCAGAGCATAAGCTTCAGAGGTGAAAAATACACTGACTGCAGGCTTTTCAATGAAGCGGTATGCGGCAGCGGCGCCCTGCGCCGGAGATACGGCGACGGCCACCGGTGTGTTTGGACAAAGCTTGAGCAAGAGCCCCTTTATGCGGACTGTGCAGATTGGCATAATTGCTATCGTGAGGGCGCTTTCAAAACGGCCGTTATTCCCGACGGTATAACCGCTGTAGGCAAAGGCGCTTTTGAGGACTGCAGCGCCTTAACAAGCGTCGTTATTCCGGACAGCGTTTGTTCTATAGGCGGATATGCTTTCTGCGGCTGCGGCAGTTTAAAGAGCGCCGTGCTTCCTGCCGGTTTAAAAACGATTGAGTTTAATACTTTTGACGGCTGCAGCAGTCTGAACGATATCGTTATTCCTGACGGCGTAACGGCTATAGAGGAATATGCTTTTTGCGAGTGCAGCAGCTTAACAAACATCGTAATTCCTGACAGCGTAACAGCTATAGGGCCGGCGCCCTTTGGCGACTGCAGCAACCTGACCGATATAACCTTTCGGGGCCGGCGTTATACGAATTTGAAAAATTTTAACAAAGCTGCCAGAGACTGCGGCGTCGCTGACAGAGAGATCCATCAAAGTTATAGGGATGTGCCTCTCACGGACGGGATATAGCGGATGCGCCGAAAGCGCCTGTCATTGAGAGCGCGGCGAAGAATCTGCTGCGATGCTGCCGTCGGTTTGTTTGTCCGGGCTTGATAGTTAGGGATACATAAGTAAAATAGTATATAAAGAAATTCCCGGCAAGGAGCAGTAAAATGGCCTCAATGAACATACTGATCGGCTGCGAATTCTTCCGCAGATTACGCGAGGAGAAGCGCTGTTATGTTGATAAAACCGCCTTTATTGAGGAACTGCTCTCTGCCAATCAGGCTTTGGTCTCTTTAATTACCCGTCCGCGGCGCTTCGGCAAAACTTTGACGCTGACAATGCTGCAGGACTTTTTTGATATCCGTCAGGACAGCCGCTTCATATTTGAGGGTTTAGCCGTTTCCCGCAATACCGGGTTATGCGAAAAGTGGATGAATCAGTATCCGACTGTTTTTCTCACTTTGAAAGGAGTGGAAGGGCGCAGTTATGATTTTGCCTGCGGCCAGTTATCCGGATTGCTGCAGGAAATTTGTATCGAACATGCATATTTGCTGGAAAGCGAAAAAGTTGACGCCGACGTTAAAGAGAAGCTGGAGGCTCTCAAAAAAGGCAAAGCCTCCGAAAAAGATATGGCCGCTTCTCTGCAGTTTATTTGCCGGGCTTTGAAAGCCCATTGGGGCAAGCCTGCCATTCTCCTGATAGACGAGTATGACGTGCCGATAAGCTGCGCCGAGCAGAACGGTTATTATAATGAGATGGTCGGCTTTATGCGCAATTTTTTAGGAGCGGCCTTAAAGACCAATACCTCGCTTAAATTTGCCGTGCTGACCGGCTGTCTGCGCATAGCTAAGGAAAGCATCTTTACCGGCTTAAACAATTTTACGTGCTATACGGTTTCCGACGTGGATTTCGCCGATAAATTCGGCTTTACGGAGGTAGAAGTCGACGGGCTGCTTGCCGCTGCCGAGCTGACCGACAAAAAAGCGGATTTTAAAGAATGGTACGACGGCTACCGCTTCGGCAATAAGACGGAAATATACTGTCCCTGGGACATTCTTATGCATCTTGTCAAGCTGCAGAAAAATCCTCA
>JAFTAM010000129.1 GCA_017458675.1 bacterium | reverse complement strand
ATTTTTCGATGTCCCGAGTCGCCGAAGGAGTATCAAGTTTTTGATGATACTCTTTATCAATAACAATTTTGGTAATCCGAGGAGTCCCTTTTATTATGACCAGCCGGCCTTCATTTTCCGGCAGCGCTTCAGCTTTCGCCAGCACGGCGGCCGATTTTAACAAATCCTCGTAATCGACGGTCCAATACTGATGAACTAAGTATGCGGTGTAAGCAATAACCAGCAGATATAAAACCAGGGCTGCATTTAAAAACTTTAGTTTTATGTTCTTATTCATAACCGCAGTTTACTACTTTTGTATAAAATATAAAAGCATAGATTCTTCGCTTCGCTCAGAATGACAAAACTGGCTGTCATCCTGAGCCGTTAGGCGAAGGATCTTTATTCGATAGATTCTTCGCTGCGCTCAGAATGACAAGTGTTCCATGTGTCCTGAGCCGGCTCCACTCCGTCATCCTGAGCCGTCAGGCGAAGGATCTTTGATGTATAAAAGTATAGCTTCTTCGCTCAGAATGACAAGATATAAGGCTCTTTTCCGGTGAAAACGCATAAGTTTGGTGATAAAATGCCTAAAAGCAAATATAACAAACCGGACGCGATGAATTTGAGGTATTTGGCAGACGCTCAATAACAGTCTGCTCAGTCTGCAGCCGGGGCGGCCTGACGGCTTAATTCACAGCTTCTGCAGAGCAGGCTTTATAATATGCGTTTATGTGTATATTTTTTTAATCTGGGCAGCGAAGAAAAGCCATGAGGCTGCCCCGATAATAAGGCTGCAGGCAAAAAATGCGGCGGCCAAAGTTCTGTAGCTCTTGCCTTCTTCCAATGATTTATCCAGAATTTGCCGCTTATTGTATTTCCCTTGAAAAACGCTGCCCAGCTTAATTCTTTTATCGCTTACTATAGAATGTCCCTTTTGTGTGCCTATAATTGTAAAATACAAAGACTGGTATGAACCGGGGGTATAATGATACGTAATTCTTTTTCCGTTGCCAAGCCTGAAAACCCTGGATGAGTCTCTGGGTATATTTTCAATAATACCGCTGGATAAAACAAAATTTCCCATTTTAGCGCCGCCGGTAAAGACTGTATATGATTCTCTCATCCATTCTTCCCCGCCTCTGGTAGAACCGACGGATTTTTCTATCTCTCTGGATACCGAGGGAGAAGGGAAATTCTCATTATAATCTTTATCATGAACTGCTTTCGTGAGCTTATATCTGCCCTTGATTATGACCAGTTTGCCTTCGTTCTCCGGCAAAACTTCAGGTGTGGTCAGCATGACGGATGAGTTCAGCAGGTCCCCGTAATCAACAGTTCCGAGTTTATAACATGTAAAGGACATGATAGAAATAGTTATGAAAAAAAATATCATGCTTGCATGTAAGTTAAATAATTTTTGTTTCAGAATGTTCATATAATTCGATTCAGAATAATCAGACAGTTCTTTGCAGCAGGGCTTTGCTTAAATTTTGCTTATTACATTTCAGCAAGCAGTAAGTGAGCGGCATATTTTTTTAAATTACGGCCGAATATGAAAATGTTAACCATTATGGCTGTCAGAAGAGAGATTTCGCCTGCCGTAAAAGTACAGTCTTTCGTTATTTCTACTCCTATCCAGAAGGATACAGATAGATACAAAAACGCAAAAGCAATAAATAATATTACAGCAAAAAGTAATATCAATGGGCGGAACATACTATAAAACATATTTTTATTATTCTTTTCTTGTCTTTGATACTCCTTGCAAAGCTTATACGGCGCAGTTTATACAGCAGTTCTCGCCAGTGCGGGGGAGCGGCCCCGGCGGGGCCTGCGCTTAAAATTCTATGGGCGGCCGGAATGATAAGCAAATAACTGTGCGGCTAATGTGGATGCTTGACTTGTAAACGCTTTTGTGATATTCTGATCTATTCCACTGGTTGGAATGTCCATAGCGGAAGCCGCTGCCTTTAAGGGCGGCGGCCGATCGGAGAGGAGCTTTGATATTTTGAATAGCCAAGATAAGTTCGGATTGGCCACTTTGGCAGAACTTAACCCGGGAGATACCGCCGTTGTCCATGCCGTTGCCAATGCCGGAGCGAAAGCAAGACGCATAATGACGTTAGGAATAAATCCCGGGGCTTCGGTGAAAATGCTGCGCCGCGCTCCTTTGGGAGATCCTATGGAATTTGAGGTCAGCGGCTGTCTGTTGACGCTGCGGGCCGAGGAAGCCTCTTTGGTTTCGGTCGAGGAGGCTCAGCATGGCTAAAGCCTGTTGCCTGGCGGAAAAGAGCTGCGGGCGCAGGCCGAGCGCCTGTCGGTGCGGCGAGGGGATCGAGCACAACGAAAACCATATGGGCGACGATCTGCTCTTCGCCATGGTCGGCAATCCCAACGTAGGCAAAACTACTTTAATTAACGCCATTTCCGGTTCAAATTTAAAGATAGGCAACTGGCCGGGAACGACTGTCGAGCGCATGGACGCTCATTTTGTCTATCACTGTCTGCCCGAGCACCGCGGAGATTCCCGCCTGACGGTGGTGGAAACGCTCAAAAAGACCGGGGAAGCCGCCGAGGACGGAAACGCCTCAGAATCTTCGGAAAACAGCGGAGTTTCAGAGCCGGACGGAGCCGCTCAGACTGCAGCGGAAAATACCGGCACTGGCGGCGGAACAGGGGCGAAAAGCGAGACTGAAAAAGGCGCGGCGCCAGCCTGTAAAATTTTAAAGGCCGAGCTTCTGCCCGCTAAAGCTGAAAACAGCCTTAAACCGGCTCCTAAGGGCGCTTTCCTGGATAACGACTGCCCCTTGGCGCAGGAAAAGGACAAGCTCGGCTTTGACGCCGAGACCGACGTCAATATTCATCTGGTGGACCTGCCCGGCGCTTACGGGCTGTCGGCCTCCAGCGCCGAAGAGCAGGTGACCCGCGACGAGCTGCTGACGCGCCTGCCCGACGCCGTTATCGACGTGGTGGACGCCGGCAATCTGGAGCGCAATCTGGCTCTGACCATTGAGCTTCTGGAGCTGGGCATCCCTGTCATTATAGCTTTTAACCTGCTGGACGAGGCCAGAGCCAAGGGCATGCGTCCCAATATTGAGGCTCTGTCCAGGGCCCTGGACGTTCCGGTCATTCCCACGGTGGCGGTCCGCGAGGAGGGCGTGGGCGAGCTCATTCATACGGCCATCCATACGCCCCGCAGCGCCTTGAAGGTGAGCTATCCGGAAAAGGTCGAGAAGGCCATAGCCGATCTGGCCTCTTATCTGGATCATCCCGCCGCCCGCTGGATTGCCGCCGACGCTTTGATCGGCGACGATTTAAGCGCGCTGACCGATGAAAAATGCGCTTTGGGCGATACGGAGAATGAAAGAAAGCATACTCCGCTTAAGCTGCCCTCCGATTTTAAGCGCAAGGTCGAGTATTACAGGAAAAAGTTTGCCGAAGAGGGCATTGACTGCTTTCTGGAAATTGCCGACAGCCGCTACCGTCTGGCCCGCAAGCTGGCGGAGCTGGGGCAGGAAGCGCCGGCCGGAGTTCACAAAGTTACGGAAAAGCTGGACAACGTCGTGCTGCATCCCTGGCTGGGCGTGCCGGTCTTTTTGCTCTGCATGTTCCTGCTGTTCCGCTTTACCTTCCTGTTTTCCGATCCCTGGGTGGAGTGGTGCGATACCGTAAAGCAGGTCTTTATGGGCTGGACCGCCGCTGTCGATTGGCTGCCTCCGACCGTCCGCTCCTTTATTATGGACGGCGTTCTGGAGGGCGTGGGCACGGTGGCCGCCTTCACGCCGGTGCTGTTTGTTCTGTATATCGGCATCAGCTTTTTGGAGTCGAGCGGTTTTCTGGCCCGGGCCGCCTTTTTGATCGACCGCGTCATGAAGGGGATGAACCTGCCAGGCAAGGCCTTTATCGCTATGCTGGTGGGCTTCGGCTGCAACGTGCCGGGCATTATTGCCACTAAAACTCTCGATTCCGTGGAGGAGCGCCTGCGCGTATCCATGGCCATTCCCTTTGCTCCCTGCAGCGCCAGAATAGCCGTGTTTGTCTTCTTTGCGGCCGCCTTTTTCCCGGCGCACGCTTCGATTGTGACCTTTGCGCTGTTTCTGACAGGTCTGATAATGGGACTGCTGACGATTCTGCTGATGGGCAAAATCCTGCGTTCCGGCGATACCGGTTCCATTATGGAGCTGCCCTCCTACAGAATTCCCACCTTCAAGATCATCTGGAAGCAGGCCTCGGCCCGCACCGTCAACTTCCTGGAGAGCGCGGGCGGCGTTATTCTGCTGGCCGTTATCGCCGTCTGGGTTATCAACAGCTTCCCGGCCGGCGCGCCCGAAAATACTTACTTCGCTCAGATATCCAGGGGCCTGGTTAAATTTACCTCTTCCTTCGGCGTCGACGATTGGCACCTGGCCGGCGGACTGCTGCCCGGCTTTGTGGCCAAAGAGGTGGTAGTCGGCACCCTGGCCGTCACCTATGCCGGCACCGCCGAGGCGATCCAGCCTCTGACCCTGGGAGACGGCCTGGCTCAGATGGCGGTTTCCTTTGTAGATGCAATATGGGAGACGCTCAAAGCTGTCCCCGGTTTGCTGGGCATAACCTTCGCTGAGGCCGCGGCCGAAGCCGAAGAAACGGCCGGCTTGGCGGAAATCATCGTCAAAACCACCACGCCCGCCGCCGCTTTTGCCTACATGATTTATGTGCTCCTGTACATGCCCTGCGTAGGCACCATCGCCACGCTGAAAAACGAATTCGGCTGGAAATGGACGGCCTTCTCCTGCATATATTCGTTAATCGTGGCCTGGATTTTAGCGGTTATTTCCTATCATGCCGTCGGCTGGCTGCTGGCTTTATGAGTTTGCTGAGGGCCTCGACGGCTGATGTCGGCAGCCTCAACTTGAAGCCTGCCTGAGCTGGTTACATAATGTCATCCTGAGCCATCGGCGAAGGATCTATTTAATTAAAGATTCTTCGCTCAGAATGACAAAGCGGGAGTTGGGCTTTGTCAGCGGCGCTGCAGCTTAATTGCATCGCTTGAATTCGGAGTTTGTAATTTGATAAAAGACGTTCTGCGCTTAATAAGTGAAAACAGGTACGCTTCCGCCCGTGAAATTGCGGAAAGCCTGCATATTTCCCCGGACACGCTGGAGGATATCTTCGATCGTCTGGAAAGATTAGGCTATGCGGAGCGTCTCGGCTCCCGCGCTGACTGCGGCGAAAAAAGCTGTTCCGGCTGTTCTCTGAAAAGTTTCTGCGATAAGAAAAGCTCGGTTAAAATTCTCCGCCTGACTGAAAAGGGCCGTCAGGCGGTGAAATCGGAATAAATAAAATAAACCGCCCACACCTCTCAAAACGCGGCGGTTTATCTTTTAAACTGATACGGCAGAGGGTTGACGCCGTCCGGTGGGGGCTGGTCTTTTCTATTCCGTTTTGCAGTCGCGAATCAAGCCGGCGATATTGTTGTCGAAATCCTCGAGGTTCATCAAGCCTTCGTAAATGGCTAAGGTGTTGCCGTCGGAATCCAGGAACCAGTAGCTGGGAATTGAGTGGACCTCCAGTTTTTCGTAGGCCTCGGGAGTGCCCTGGGCAATTTCAAAGGGGATGTTCTGCTCCTTTATCAGCTGGGAAATTTTATCCTTGGGAGTGTCGTAAATTAAGCAGACGACGCGCAGGGAGTCGGCGCCGTATTTGTCCTGCAGGGCCTTCAGAGCTTCAATTTCGTCGTGAGAGCCGTCAAACCAGGCGGGAGACCAGAGTGCGACGACGGTCAGATTCTGGCCCTTCTTGGGCTTCAGGCTGATAGTGTCCTCGGAATCGAATACGGAAAGCTTTACATTGGCCATGGGCTTTCCGGTAGAGCGCAGAACCGGAATACCGGAAGCTGCCGACGCCTCGGGCGCCGGGGCCGCATCATCTCCCTTTTTATGACTGTCGCAGCCGCAGCCGGGAAGGAACAGACTGCCGATTAAAACCGCCGTTAAAAGAGTATTTTTATATATAGAACGCATATTTACGATCTCCGCCGAGCCTTCAATTTAAATATCAGTTGACTTTAAGCAAACGAATAAAAAAAACCTGCTTTTTAGCGCTATCGGTAAGTTAAGCAAAACAGTCTTTCAGCAGATATGTTTTACAAAAGTTTTCTTTAACGTGTAAGCGAAGCGGCGACGTAATATTTATAGTTTTATCTTTGGGCGAAAGCGAGGCTTCCAAGCTCCTTATATGGTTATCTGCGGAGCGCTAAAAACTGCATAGCGAAAACAGATAAAACATGCTTGAAAGATTCTTAGCTGCACTCAGAGAATGACAGGGAAAATACTATCAAGCGTTGTTCAGACAAGCAACAGTTACATTTTCTTGCTAGAGATAGCCTGAGCTTAATAATATAATAAATAATCAGAAGCTCTGTTTTGTTTATTGGAGAATGCGTTATGAATGATATGCTTCAGAGGGTAGTTTGAGACTAAGGGCGTGATCTATGTGCGGCGGAAATGCCGATAGAATCGGCGATCCGTAGATCGGCCATCGTAAAGTAGTTTGCGACAAAATGCCCGCTGAAGCCCTTTAATTTTCCTTTAAAATGTTTAAAAATGATGTTTAAAAAGCCGTTGAACGCCTGCAAAATGGCGGTTTTACGGCTTTTTTTTTGTGTAAAAATAAGCGGTAAAAAATGAAATTTGAGGAATGCCGCTTTTATCGGTATTTTAGCATTTTCACAAAAACAACAAGCACAACATTAACAAAAATCTACGAGTTAACCACGGCCCTACTATTACATTTTTTATATTTGGCAATTTCTTGAAGATTTTCCACAAACTCCAGCATATGATTCTTACCATTTTTATTTAGGTTTCTGAATACTTTCAAGATAAAAATCTCTTCCGTGTTTAAAGCTTCGCTATCACTAGAAAAGAACCACACTAGCGGCCGTTTTGTAATCTTGGCAATAGCAATTAAACTTTCTAATTTTGGTATTTGCTTTCCATTTTCCCATAGATTAGCAGAAGTCACACTTACGCCAACCATTTTAGCTAATTCATCTTGTTTTAAGCCTGCAGTTTTTCTTGCCTCTATTATTTTAGAAGCTATCAATTCTTTGTAATCCATAAAACTTTAATCTACACTTTAATTTTTTTTCCTTTATTTAATCTTGACTTTAAGTGAAAGTTAAAGTATTATATCGAAAACATTAAGTTTCACTTAAAGTTGGTGGATGATGTCTGGATTATTGGGATTAAAGCAAGCTAGAAAATCAAAGAAATTAACTCAAAAACAATTAGCTGATATAAGCGGCTTGTCAGTCATCTCAATATGTCAGTATGAGCGTGGTGCCATGGACCCCACGCTGAAGACCATCTTAAAGTTAGCATTGATTTTAAATGTCTCTCCAGGTTTTCTTATAGAGGGGAGGGACTGATGGCAGATTGGATCTCGGTGAATGCAGCATGTGAAGCTTTAAATTGCTATCCTAATGCTGTATTGTATCAAATTAAGAAAAACACATACTTTTCTCGACAAGTTCCTAACCCGAACGGCGGACGCGGCGGCTTCAAATATGAGATCGCCCTCGAATCTCTGCCGCAGGAGGCACAGCAGCGCTATTGGCAGCAGGTGCGCATCGCCCAGGAGCAAGCCGTCAATCAGCCCAAACGCGGCCGCCCCTCAAAGGCCGTCAAGCAAGCCCAAGAGGCCGCTAAAGCCGCCAAGCAAGCTGAAATCCAGGCTAACGCTATTTACGCAGAGGCTCCAGCTTGGCAGAAGCAGACTGTTGATCAACGCCTGCAAGTGGTACGTGATACCCTCGGCATGGGCCGCAAGGAGCTGACAGAGTGGATCGAAACCCACGCGCTCGACCTCAGCGTGGCCACTAT
>JAFTAM010000128.1 GCA_017458675.1 bacterium | reverse complement strand
CCTTCGCTTTCGTGACAGCGGTTGGTAAAGGTATAAACTTTGCGTCCCAATCCGAAATGGTCAAAGGTACAGATGAAGATAATGTAGGATTTATTCAGCTTGGTATATTCCTGCCCTTTGTCCATGGCGTCAAGGTCGAGCGAAGCCTGATAGAATCTGGCGCGCTTGGGAAGTTCGCTGTGCGCGCCGTCGGTGGTCTGCATCTCAATGTTGATGATTGTGCCTTGGTCGGTTTTTACATAGAGGTCGAGGCGTATGCCTTTGCTGTCAAAATAGATATTGACGGTTTTCTCGTAGGCGAGGTAAGTAATTTCCTCAATTTTGATGTTCAGTAGTTTTTCGATAAGCCTTTTGCACAGGCTTTCGTTCTGCATGACCTTCTGGAAGAGGAAGTTGTCGCAGATGGTCAGCTCTTCCCACGTCTTAATAGGCGTCATGTTTCCCCCCTTTTTATATTGTTGTCGGTATGATGACCGAAATTATTATGCCATTTGTCTGGCTAAAAATCAAGCCTGAGCCGGATTTCGTGTCATCCTGAGCCGTCAGGAGAAGGATCTTTGATGTATAGAAGCATAGATTCTTCGCTGTCGCTCAGAATGACAGAGTTTTGTCATCCTGGGTGCGCTTCTCTTGTCATCCTGAGCCGTCAGGCGAAGGATCTATATTTTCCGCAATGCCGCTGTCTGCCGATTTTGACGCTGAACCTGCCAATTTTGACATCTCAGCTTGCTTTTGCCGTTTTCGTAGTTTATAACAAGAGCAGAACGGTTTAACCGGTTTCGGTGAAGCGGACAGACTATAGAAGGCAAACAAATTTTATCTTCGGACGCGAGATCTTGTAGGAGGCGCAATAATATGTGTCCGCCGAACATGTGAGTCTCCTTAGTCTTAAAAACAGGAAGGCAGTAAATATTATGGACGGTGATTTTTTTGACGGGGCGTTTCTTGACGGCGGCGGTCTGGCTGACGGTTTGGAAGCGGATTCTTCTTTTGAGGCGCTGAGCGGTTCTTTGCCGGAAGGTCCTGATATTTGCTGTGATTTATCTGCCTGCGATCCGGCTGCTTTGTCTGTTTCTTTGGATGATGTCGGCTTATCTTCGTCTGCAGTGGCTTGGGAAGACGGAGGTCTGTCTTCGTCTGTAATGCCGTGGGAAGACGGCGGTTTGTCTTCATCTGCAATGCCGTGGGAAGACGGCGGTTTGTCTTCATCTGCAATGCCGTGGGAAGACGGCGGTTTGGCTTCGTCAGCACTGCCGTGGGAAGACGGCGGTTTGGCTTCGTCAGTACTGCCGTGGGAAGACGGAACTCTGGCTTCACCGTCAATGCCCTGGGAAGAAGGCTGCCTGGCTTCAGCTTTTCCGATCAGCGACAGCGCAGGAACAGTATCGGAACCCGCTTTATCGGCCGGCAGTTTTGAGGCGGCAGGCAGGAGTGCGGAGACGTTTGATGCTGCTGAGGCTGACTCCGCGGTAAATCCGCTGGCGGAAAGCGGGAACGGCGCTGACGGCGGCGGCAGAAAACCGCTGTCATTCGGGTCGGTCGATTATGATATAAAACAGGCGGACAGCTATGCGCAGCAGGCCGCCAAACATGAGGGGTATGCCAGCGATTACAGCAAGCAGGCCGCCGATTATGCCAAGCAGGCCGAGGATTATGGCAAAAAGGCCGCTCAGAGTGAAAAAAAGGCTGAAGAATTCAGGCTCAGGGGGGATTCGGATTGGGAAAAGTCTTTTCGCAATGAAGCGGAAAAATTTCATAAATGGGCGGCCGAAAAAACTGATAAAATGGAAACGTGTCAAAAATGGGCTCAAAATGAGTCAGATGAAGCCGCCAAATTTCAAGCTCGCTATAAAGAGATTATGGATAAAGTTCATTAAGCTCATGTCGGAGCCGCGCTCATTTTGGTACTGTGCATTATTTCGGGGCATTGCAGTTCGCTGCAGCCGGCCGACAGGAGATCTGCGGCTCACTCTGCCGGCGCTCCGGCCCTTCTGCCATTATTCCGCTCTCGGCCAATTTTGACGCAGAACCGACCAATTTTGACACTTCAGCTTGCTTTTGCTGCATTTGATATGTATAACAAGAGCAGATATATTTTCACCAGAAAAAGAAAGGAAAAAAATTATGGGAGTTTTTACCGGATTAATGCTTGGAGCTAATGTGTTGATTAACGGAGCTAAAAAACTTTATGATGTTTGTGTATCAAAGCCTGGCCGTGAGAACGAGTCGGATAAAAGCAGAGCCTTTACGAAGCGTATTAATGAAGATAATAGGGCCTACAGCGCTATACAGGCGGCAGAGCAGCGCAGGCATAACGATGAACTGCTGAAAAACCAGCAGGAGTTTGCCGCTAGGCAGAGCGAGCTGGCGGCGTCCCGTACGGCGGCTGAAAATGAAAAACAGCGTAAATTTGCCGAAGAGCAGAGCCGCCGCCGTCAGGAATTTGAGAGCGAGCAGCAGAGAAAGCGCCAGGAATTTGAGCGCGAACAGCAGAGAAACCGTCAGGAGTTTGAAAAGCAGCAGCTTAAGGTTCGTCAGGAATTCGACCTCGTGCTCAACAAGCGCAATGCCGATCTGCAGCGGGAAATGGCTTGGCAGAATCACTGTTACCGCCTGAATGAACAGGAACTGAACTTCAATAACCAAATGGATCTGGCCATTTATAAGAATTTTTTGGATAAATGGCCCATGATGATGCCGATAGAGATGCTGCGTAAGGAGCATATGCAGGACGGCCGCGCCGCTTTGGGCGTCTTCCTTTTCAAGAACCGCGACGGCATAAATTCGGAAATAGACAAGTTTTGGGATGTGAACATCTATCCTTTGGTTGAAACTGAATTGAATGAATGGGTGGAAGGAACCTATCGCAACGTCATGGGTATCAGGAATATTAAGTTTTACCGCGATTCCTTCCGCGACGACAACGCCCATCACGGTTCTCTGGTTGATATTGTCCGTTATGCCTTAAGCGGTCTTCCTACGGTAGTTCTGGAAAGCAACGTTCTGCCCCGTGAGCTGCGCCTCTCCTTTACAATTTGGGGACTGGGCGACGATTCTGCCAAAGATTACAGTCAATATACCTTCCGCAGTAAAAAGTGCCGGGTTAAATCTGAAAAGGGCTGGATGAGCGAAGCGGAATGCGACGAGCTGGTCGATTGGATCTGCGCCTGCTTCAAAATGATCATCGGCTGCAATTTTGACGCCTTCAATCTGGCCCAGTACAACCGCATGCCGGTGTTCCCGGAAATAGCCAAATACGAACTTGAACAGGGAATGAGCGGCACTCCTTTGGCTTACGAAGATTTGAAAAAGGAGTTTACCGGCTTTTACGAGGGTATTTACGATCTTCTGTTGGGCCCTAAAAGCGCCTTTGCCAATGACTGCGTAAACAATAAGCTGGTCAACGCCTATGCTATGCGTTTGTGCTATGCGGAAGCGCTGAAAGATTTCGTAAGCGGGGAAAGCCTCAATAAATGGCTGGCAGATTCCGTAGAGGCTTGGTGCTCTCTGCGCGGCGAAAAGCCGGCTGAGGAATGGCTCAAGGGGCTTTTGGCGGGCGAGTATTCCCGCTATCAGTATTTTGACGCCGACGACGAAGCCTATTTCAGGGAAGTCGCTGAGCTTATGAGCGAGGGGGCGCGTCTGCATTCAGTCTGCCGCGACACCGTGCGTCTGCTTAATACCGCCGAAAGCGCCGAAGATCTCTTTAAAGAGGGCCGCCGCTTATGCAAGTCAGAGGGCGAATCGGAAAGGAAGCTGGGCCTTAACTTATACCGCCGCGCCGCGGAAATGGGCTTGGCTAACGCTCAGATGGCCTTAGGCAACAGCCTCTTCAACGGCGACGGCGTCGAGGCAGATAAGGAGGAGGCGGTTTCCTGGTACCGCCGGGCCGCCGAACAGGGTTCCCCGCTGGCACAGTACAAGCTGGGCGTTTGCCTTATCAACGGTGAAGGTGTAAAAGCCGATAACGAAGAGGCCAAAAAGTGGCTGGAGATGGCGCTGGAACAGGGTTACGAGGAAGCCGGCCGCAAGCTGGCCGAGCTGAATCAGGACGTGCAGAACAGAAAAGCCGATGAGGCTTACGCTAAGAAAGATTACGCCGAGGCGCTGAAATGGTACCGCAAATCAGCCGAGCAGGGCAATGCGCATGGACAGTATCATGTCGGTATGATGTTCGCTAAGGGCGAAGGCGTCGAAGCCGATAAGGACGAGGCGAAAAAGTGGCTGTCCCTGGCGGCGGAGCAGGGCCATAAGAAAGCTAAACGCGAGCTGGATGAGCTCAATGACCCTACAATATTGCTGCGGGCGGCTTATGCGGATAAGCAGGTCGGAGAGCGTTTTGAATTTGGGCGTTATCCGCAGGGGGCGAACGGTGAAGTGCAGCCGATAACCTGGCGCGTGCTGCGCCGCGATAAGGACGCTCTGCTGGTAATTTCGGAGCTGGGCTTGGACGCTAAGCCTTACAATAAGGATTATTGCAGTATAACTTGGTCGGACTGCACCTTGCGAGGTTGGCTTAACGGTGAGTTCCTGCAGAAGGCGTTTTCGGATGCGGAACAGTCTTTAATCAGGACGAGCCGTCTGGCCAACAATGCCGGTCCTGAGACGGACGACCGTATGTATTTGCTGAGTATAGACGAGGCGAAGGGGTTGTTTGCCAACGATGATGATCGCATGATTAAGTCTACTGCATATGCAATTAAAAATGGTGCAGGTACAAATAATGCTGGTGATGCGTGGTGGTGGCTCCGTTCGCGCTACGGCCGCGATAGCTTCGCGGCGGACGTGAACGCCGACGGCGGCTTCAGCAGCGACATCGTGAACGATGCCTCCGCCGCTGTGCGTCCTGCCTTCCGTATAGCAATCTAAAATCTTAAATCTTCACCTCTAATATCAGCGTATTCTAAAATCTTTAGTATGGACTACAGGCAAAAGCAGGATAAGAGCGGATTATGAGGTGGATGAAAACCGGCGCTTCTTTTGAAGCGCCGGTCGCGCCTTTAGCGGTTTGGCGCTTTAAGGCGTCATATGGACGAGGTTTGTTGTATGTAGAAATAGACTCTTCGCTCCGCTCAGAATGACAAGAGTGCGGCTTTATTGCGCCGGAATGTGGCAAGAGGTCATTCGCTCGGAATGACAATGCGCGATCCGTCTTTCCTCATTGCGGCTCTTGGCTGCGCCGGCTGCAAATACGCGAAGGAGCGCCTGAAAAGGGTGGGGCGCTCCTTATATTTGCGTCAATAAATCGTCTTTTAAATCTGGGCGAGATATTTTTGCTGTTCTTCCGCCGGGATCTTCAGTGCATTCATAGCTTGCTTAGTTGTAAAACTCAAGGTTTCCATCAAGTTTCTGATAGAGAAAACCCGCTCGGCGTTTTGTCCCTTAGCTTCACCAATTGCGATACCTTCAGCTTTGCCGATAGTAATGCCTTCGGTTTTGCCTTCGTCGTATCCCTCGCGGCGCTGTTGTTTTAAGGCTAACATTAACGACATATATTCGCTCCTCATTCCGCTGTGCTGTTTGATACGTACTGCGCCGGCCGCAAATACGCAAAGGAGCGCCTTAAAAGGGCGGGGCGCTCCTTATATTTGCGTCAATAAATCGTCTTTTAAATCTGAGCGAGATATTTTTGCTGTTCTTCCGCCGGGATCTTCAGTGCATCCATAGCCTGCTCAGCTGTAAAGTTCAAGGTTTCCATTAAGTTTTGAATGGAGAAAATCCGTTCGGCGTTTTGCCCCTTAGCTTCGCCAATTGCGATACCTTCAGCTTTGCCGATTGCTATACCTTCGGTTTTGCCGATTGTAATGCCTTCGGTTTTGCCCTCGTCGTAGCCTTCGCGGCGCTGTTGTTTTAAGGCTAACATTAACGACATATATT